>NZ_JACVTV010000038.1:0-35329 GCF_016624625.1 Stenotrophomonas sp. S41
CCCCCCCCCCCCCCCCCCCCCCCCCCCCCCCCCCCCCCCCCCCCCCGGGGGCCCCCCCCCCCCCCCCCCGCGAGCGCGAAGCGCGGGGGCCTTGCCTCAACCACCGCCCAGCGCGTGCACGATCTCCACCACATCACCTTCGGCCAGCACATGCTCGCCATGGCGGCTGCGGCTGACGATCTCGCCATTCACTTCCACCGCCACCCGGCGCTGCAGCAGCTGCTCGGCGGCGAGCAGGTCGTGGAGGGTCGCCGAAGCGGGCAGGGTGCGGGGTTCGCCATTGAGCTGGATGTTCATCGGGGCATTGTCGCCGATGGCCCGTCGGGATCGGAACAGTTGCATCCTGGCCCGCGCGCCACCTCCAGCACACCCCGTCCGCGCGGGTTCAGGCGACAATTCATGCGGCGGCGCAGCGTGAGCAATCGGCGGCACGGTGAAACCATTCACCGTGCGCCGGCGTACGTGTGCGCTGGATCCCCAACATTTCCCCCAGGAGTTTCTACATGCTGCTCAGCAAACGCCCGATCCGCTCCCTGATGGCGGCCGCGATCGCGCTCGCCGCGCTGCCGGCCATGGCAGGCGAATCCCCGTTCACCCGCACCGTGTTCTTCGGCGACAGCCTGACCGACAGCGGCTACTACCGTCCGCTGCTGCCGGCCGACGTGCGTCCGGTCACCGGCCAGTTCACCACCAACCCGGGCTGGGAGTGGTCGCAGTTCGTCGCCGACTATTACGGCACCAACGCCAGCCCCAACGGCAACGGCCAGACTGGTGACAACTACGCCGTCGGTGGCGCCCGCGTGGGCGTCGACCTGACCCAGCCGGCGTTCGGCAACGTGCCGGTGCCGTCGCTGAAGACGCAGTTTGCCAACTACCTGGCGGCCAACGGTGGCAAGGCCGACCCGAACGCGCTGTACACCGTGTGGGGCGGCGCCAACGACCTGTTCTCGATCACCGCCCCGGCACAGGCGCCGGCCGTGATCGGCGCAGCAGTCACCACCCAGATCGGCATCGTGGCCAGCCTGAAGCAGGCCGGCGCGCAGTACGTGATGGTGCCCAACCTGCCCGACGTCGGCATCACCCCGGGGTTCATCGACCGCGGCGCCGCCGGCCAGGCACTGGGCACCGCCCTGTCCACCGCCTACAACAACGCCCTGTACGGTGGCCTGAAGCAGGCCGGCATCGAGTTCATCCCGCTCGATACCTACACCCTGCTGCACGAAATCATCGCCAACCCGGGCATGTACGGCTTCAGCAACGTCACCGGCCGCGCCTGCCTGGTGGCCTCGTCGCTGACCTGCAGCCCGCTGGCCTACGTGCGCCCGGATGCGGCCAGCAGCTACCTGTTCGCCGATGACGTGCACCCGACCTCGGCCGCGCACCAGATGCTGGGCCAGTACGCCATCTCGATCCTGGAAGGCCCGCGCCTGCAGCAGATCCTGACCCATTCGGCGCAGACCATCGGCCGTTCGCGTGCCGACCAGGTCAGCCTGCACCAGGCCGGCCGTCCGGCCGACGGCATGTCCTGGTGGGGTGGCGTGCGTGGCGACATGCAGCGCTACGACCACGCCGACGTGTACGACGGCCTCGCGCCGGCCGGTCTGTTCGGTGTCGACTGGGCGCGTGACGGCATGGTCGTCGGCGGCTTCGCCGGCTTCGGCCGCATGAATGCCGACTTCGGCAACAGCCGTGGCGACTTCACCCAGAAGGACACGACCGCCGGTCTGTTCGCCGGCTGGTATGGCGACCGCATCTGGGTCAATGGCCAGGTCAGCTACACCTGGCTGTCCTATGACGTGAACCGCAAGGTCCAGCTGGGCCCGGCCACCCGCGAACACGGCGGCTCGCCGGACGGCAGCAACCTGACCGCGGCCCTGAACGCCGGCTACGAGTTCGGCACCGAAGGCGGCTTCCGCCACGGCCCGATCGCCTCGGTGATCTGGCAGAAGGTGAAGATCGACGGCTACACCGAAACCGCCGATGCCAACACCCTGGCTACCGCGCTGGGCTACGGCAAGCAGGACGTCGATTCCACCGTCGGCCGCATCGGCTGGCAGGCCCGCTTCGATGGCGGCGCCGTCAAGCCGTACGTGCAGGTGACCTACGACCACGAGTTCGAGGACACCAAGCAGGCCAGCGCCTGGGTGCAGAGCCTGCCGGACGTGGGCATGTACCGCGTGCCGGGCATGGACTTCGACAAGAACTATGCAACCGCCATCTTCGGCGCGCGCATGGAGCTGTTCGGCCTGCAGAGCAACATCGGCCTGAGCGCCACCACTCTGCAGAAGCGTGCGCAGGACGCGACGCTGTTCGCCAACTTCAGCGGCAGCTTCTGATCCAGGGCGGGGTCGGATCCCTTTCCGCCAGGAAAGGGCTCCGACCCCATTGCCCAACACCGGCCGCTCCGCATAGACTTCCACCCTGCAACGCGGGCGTAGCTCAATGGTAGAGCTGTAGCTTCCCAAGCTACTGACGAGGGTTCGATTCCCTTCGCCCGCTCCAGCTTCCAGAACCCCGGTAACGGCCGCGCCGTTGCCGGGGTTTTTTTATCGGCCGCAGGCGAAGATTTCAACAATCCTCATGGCGGGCAGGGCCAGCGGCCCGCTAGCGTTCTTCAACGTCATGGGAAACCCGAAGCATGAAGAACCACAAGGATGTCGTCACCCTGCTGCACCAGATCTTCCTGTCGGCCGGCACCGGGTCCAACAAGCAGCTCGAAGCGGTGCGCGCGCTGGGCCGGGCCGGTGGTCCGCATGCTGCACAGCTGATCGAACAGATCTACCGCGAAGCCTTCAGTGGTTCGACCCTGCAGATGGCCTGCGTGGCGGCCCTGGGTGAAGCCGCGCGGGGCTGCGCCGCAGACGCGGCGGACAGCGACTGAAGGCACGTCGACAGGCCTGTGTCGGCAGCATCATCCCGCCGCAACGCCGCCGCGCTATGCTGCGCGCCTGCCGTCCACTGCCGCCGCGATGAAGCTCGCCATCCTGTCCCGCAACAGCTCGCTGTACTCCACCCGCCGGCTGGTCGAGGCGGCCCGTGCACGTGGCCACACCGTCCGCATCCTCGACCCGCTGCGCTGCTACATGCGCATCGCCGCCGATGGCTTTTCCATGCACTACAAGGGTCGGCCGATGACCGGCGTGGACGTGGTCATTCCGCGCATCGGTGCCTCCATCACCCGCTACGGCACCGCCGTGCTGCGCCAGTTCGAACTGATGGGCGCGCGCACCCCCAATCCGTCCGACGCGATCCTGCGTTCGCGCGACAAGCTGCGCGCGCACCAGCTGCTCGCGGCCAAGGGCATCGACATGCCGGTGACGGTATTCGGCGACAACCCGGACGATACGGTCGACCTGCTGTCGATGCTCGGCCCGCCGCCGCACGTGGTGAAACTCAACGAGGGCACCCAGGGTCGCGGCGTCATCCTCACCGAGAAGGCCAGCGCCTCGCGCGGCATTGTCGAAGCCCTGCGCGGCCTGTACGCCAACTTCCTCATGCAGGAGTTCATCGGCGAGGCCAAGGGCGCTGACCTGCGCTGCTTCGTGGTGGGCGACCAGGTGGTGGCCTCCATGCAGCGGCAGGCGCCGGAAGGCGACTTCCGCTCCAACCTGCATGCCGGTGGCACGGCAGTGCCGGCCAAGGCCAGCCGGGCTGAACAGCAGGTGGCGGTGCGCTCGGCCAAGGCGCTGGGCCTGTCGGTGTGCGGGGTCGACCTGATCCGCTCCGAGCGCGGCCCGCTGGTGCTGGAGGTCAACTCCACGCCGGGCCTGGAAGGCATCGAAGCGGCCTGCCAGGTGGACGTGGCATCGCGCATCATTGCCCACGTCGAGAAGATTAAAAAGTCTTGATTATCAATGATTTGAAATTTTCCTGAAGGATCGCCGCCAGGTTTAACACGCCTTTAATCGGGCCCGGCGTAGGCTTCAGCGAACCGCAGCTCTGCCTCTCAGCAGGATCGGTAATCGGGATACGACTTCAGGCCCAGGCGGGTAGACCGCCTGGGTCTTTTTTATGCCCGGCCCAGCCCCGGCGGACCCCGGTCAAAGGTCCCTTGTGGCGGGGCGGGGCGGCTCGTAGAGTTGGGCCTTCGTTCCGGGATGGATCGGGAGGTTGGCGATGTACCGCATTACCATGGTTGCGATGTTGCTGGGCCTGTCCGCGGCGGCCCAGGCCGCATCGGAAAAGCCCGTGGTCCAGATGGATCGGCAGGCCCCGGTGGCCGAGCAGGTGCGCAAGGTCGAAAAGGCGCTGGACAACGGCGAGTACGCCGAGATTTCAGCAGATGACCGTGCCCAGGTCCGGCAGTCGCTGGAGCGCATCACCCTGCGCGTGGGCGACCGGCAGACGGCGCAGGAACTGCCGCCAGCAGTGCAGAACGAGGTCTTCAACGACCAGGAGCGGATCAACACCATCCTTACCCGCGCCCATGCGGACAGCCGCCTGGTCTGCCAGCACACCCGCTCCACGGGCAGCAACATGCCCAAGAGCCGCTGCCTGACCGTGGCCGAACGCCGCCGGATCGAGGAAAAGGGCAAGGCGCTGCTCAACGACCAGCGCAGCTACAGGACGCTCTCGCCGCCGCCTGCCGGGCGCTGACGGATGGCCATCGCACACCCTGCCGGCAGTCACTTGTAGGCGCATCTGCACGCTCGTAGAGTGGGCCATTCTTCACGGACGATAACAGGGGAAACTATGCATCGCATGACCACGCTGGGCTTGGCCTTGGGCCTGGGAATCACCTTGGCTTTCACGGCACATGCCCGTGCCGACAAGGATGGCCGGGTCGCGCTTGACGCGACCGCGCCGGTGGCCGAGCAGATCGACGCCATCGAAAAAGCGATGAGGTCCGACAATTACAGCGAGATCAGCCTGGAGCAGAAGAGCGAGGTGCAACAGGCGCTGGGACGCATCCGCCTCAAGATGGGGGACCATCAGCGGGTGGATGAACTGAGCCAGGAGGCTCGCGTCGAGATCTTCAACGACCAGGAAAAGGTCAACACGATCCTGACCAACGCCCACGCCGACAGCCGCATGATCTGCCGCCGCGAGCGCACCATCGGCAGCAACCTGCCGCAGCGGGTGTGCATGACGGTGGCGCAGCGGCGCCAGGCCGAAGAGGTCAGCCGCAAGACGCTGCAGGACCGCCAGAACAACTACAACTACAGGAAGTGATCCGGGCCGCCCGCAGTCCGCACGAAATGTTAAGACTGCAACCTGTATCGTTCAGCGGGTAGACGTGGCGTCCACCCGCTCAGGCGCATCTTGAGCGGGTTGGCATCCCCCGACGACCCTTAATGAATCAGAGGTCCCAGTGCGTATTCTCGTAATCGAAGACAACAGCGACATCGCAGCCAACCTTGGCGATTACCTCGAGGACCGGGGCCACACAGTGGACTTCGCCGCAGATGGCGTGACCGGCCTGCATCTGGCGGTGGTGCACGAATTCGACGCGATCGTGCTGGATCTCAACCTGCCGGGCATGGACGGCATCGAAGTCTGCCGCAAGCTTCGCAACGAAGCGCGCAAGCAGACCCCGGTGCTGATGCTGACCGCGCGCGATTCGCTGGACAACAAGCTGGCTGGTTTCGATTCCGGGGCCGACGATTACCTGATCAAGCCGTTCGCGCTGCAGGAAGTGGAAGTCCGCCTCAACGCTCTGTCGCGCCGCGGCAAGGGCGTGCAGACCCGCGTGCTGGAAACCGGCGACCTGGAATACAACCTGGACACGCTGGAAGTGCGCCGCCAGGGCAAGCTGCTGCAGCTCAACCCGACGGCGTTGAAGATCCTGCAGGCGCTGATGGAAGCCGCCCCGGCGGTGGTCACCCGCCAGGAACTGGAAACCCGCGTGTGGGGCGAAGAGCTGCCCGATTCGGATTCCCTGCGCGTACACATCCACGGCCTGCGTGCCGTGGTCGACAAGCCGTTTGAAGTGCCGCTGATCCAGACCCGCCATGGCATCGGATACCGCATCGCCACCCCGGAAGCCTGATTCGGTGGCAACCAAGGGGGAGCGTCGGCGCACGCCCTATCGGCGGCGCCTGCGCAGTCGCATCATCGTCTCGTTCGTGTTGTTGGGCTTCTGCCTGACGACACTGTTCGCGTTTGCCACCAACTGGGCCCGCATGCGCGTGGAAAACCAGCTGGTGGAAGACGTGATGAACCGCAACATCAATGAGTATGCGCGGCGGTTCCATGAGAATCCGGACCGCAATCCGGATCTGCCCGTGCAGCAGATGTACGCCCGCCTGATCAAGCCGGACAAATTCGAAGCGCTGCGGCAGGAAGAGCCGGACTGGTACGAGTTCAAGGACGGCCTGTACAACATGGGCGGCATCGACGAGCGGGGTCAGCGCTATTCCTACAAGCTGGCCGTGCGCAAGACGCCTGATGCCTGGGCGTTCCTGGCCTATGACATGACCGACAGCGTGCGCGGCGGGCAGCAGCTCAACCGCGCGCTGATCCTGTCGGTACTGGTGTTCAGCCTGCTGTCGCTGGTGCTGGGCTGGTGGTCGGCGTCGAAGGTGATGAAGCCGGTGTCCGACCTGGCCGCGCGGCTGCGCGCCTACCGCGGCGGTACCAGTGATCCCGAGCCCCTGGCGCCGCGCTTCCCTGACGACGAAGTGGGCCAGCTGGCGCAGGCGCTGGATGACTATTCCTCGCGCCTGACCGAAGTCGTGCAGCGCGACCGTGAGTTCAATGCCGACGTCAGCCACGAGCTGCGCACGCCACTGGCGGTGATCCGCGGCGCGACCGAGCTGCTGCTGACCCGTCCCGGTCTGGACGAAAAGGTGCTGCAACGCCTGCAGCGCATCCAGCGTGCCGAACAGCAGTGCAGCGATCTGATCGGCGCCTTGCTGCTGCTGTCGCGCAACGAGCGCGGGCAGGGCACCAGCAACGTGGCGCGGGTGGCCGAGCAGCTGCTGGATGCGCATCGCGCGCAGCTCGGCGGCAAGCCGCTGGAGCTGGTGCTGGAAGGCGAGCGCGACCTGGTGATCGATTCCCCCGACGCCGCCCTGTCGGTGGCGCTGGGCAACCTCATCGGCAATGCCGTGAAGTATTCGCAGGATGGCAGTGTGCGCGTGCACGTCAGCAGCAATGCGGTGTCGGTGACCGACAGTGGTCCCGGCCTGAGCGAGGAAGACGCCGCCAAGCTGTTCCAGCGGGGTTATCGCGGCACCCATGCCGGCCACTCTCAGGGCGGTGGCATCGGCCTGTCGATCGTCAGCCGCCTGTGCGATCTGTACGGGTGGCAGGTGAGCGTGCGACCCGGTGGCGATCGCGGTGTGATCGCGACGCTGACGTTCTCGCCGAAGCCGCTCTGACGCCAGCTTGCTGCGGTGGGTGCGGCGCGGGGTGAATGGTGGGTGCGGACGCCCGATATGTGGTGGGTGCGGACCGTTGGTCCGCACTATGGATGACCGCGCCGGGTGAATGGTGGGTGCGGACCGTTGGTCCGCACTGTGGATGACCGCGCCGGGTGAATGGTGGGTGCGGACCGTTGGTCCGCACTATGGATGACCGCGCCGGGTGAACGGTGGGTGCGGACCGTTGGTCCACACTGCGGATGACCGCGCCGGGTGAATGGTGGGTGCGGACCGTTGGTCCGCACTGCGGATGTCCTCATCCACGCATGGCGTGGATCTACTGAGTGGATCCATTGTCGTAACTGGCATTCATGGCCTCGGCTTCTGTCGACGGACCAGCGTGCTTTCCCGTGTCACGGACCGCCTTGACGCATTTGCCTCCTGACATTCGCCCGCGCGGGTGGCCAGATGCCCCGTCACCTGCGAGGAACCTGGCCATGTCACACCGTACCCGTTACCCCAACCTGCACCAGCTGGTCGGCGATTCCATCGACGTGCTTTCCGCCGATGTCGCCGCGCGCATCGAAGCCGTGCTGAAGGATCCCGGTGACCTGATGTCCATCCTGCAGGAAAGGATGGAGGCCGACGATGCCACCGACCACGCGGCGACGCGTGCCGGGCTGACCGACCAGCAGAGCGGTACGGTCGCCGGTCTCAGGCGCACCGTGTCCGGTATCAGTACGCTGACCCGGCTCATGCATGCCGCGCACATCGCACGTACGCATGGCGGTCCGCTGCAGGCCGTGCCGCCGGAGACGATGGAGGGGCTGATGGTGGCCGCGCGCGAGCTGACCCGTCATGTGCAGCAACAAATGCAGGCCGAGCGCATGCGCGGTGCGGCGACGCTGCAGTAACGTAGAGCCGAGCCTGTGCTCGGCTGCTTTTGCGGCTGCGCCGCCGCCCGAGCATCGGCTCGGGCGCTACGCCTGCGATGTCTCAGCTGCTTTGCTGGAAGTGGTGTCGCCGGGGATGGGTGTCGACGTGCCCAGCGTCTCAACCACATACAGGCGCTTGACCAGCACGAACAACACCACGGTCAGCGGTGCGGCCAGCAGTATCCCGGCCGGCCCCAGCAGTGCACCGATGCCGAACAGCGAGAACAGCAGCAGGGCAGGGGGCAGGTCGACCGCACGCTGCTGGATGAGCGGCTGCAGCAGATGCCCCTCCACCTGCTGCACCACCACGAACAGCGCCACCGTCGCCAAGGCGATTTCCGGGCTGACCGTAAACGCCAGCAGGATGGCGGGCGCCGCTGCCAGGATCGGGCCGACGATCGGCACGAAGTCCAGCAGCGCGGTGATGATGCCCAGCCCGAACGCGACCGGCACACCCAGCGCCCACAGCCCCAGTCCGGTAAGCAGACCGACCACCGCCATGGCCAGCAACTGCCCGCCCAGCCAGGCTTTCAGTGCATTGCCGCTGGCATGAAGCGCGTCCTCCACGGCCGGGCGCTGGCGCGTGGGCAGCAGCTTGAGCAGGCCTGTGCGGTACAGATCCGGTTGCGCCGCCAGATAGATGCCGCCGATCAGCACCAGGAACAGGTCCGCGACGCCGCCGGTGGCCGACATCGCCAGCGCCCCGGCCCGGGCCGCCATTGTCGAGACGCTGGACTGCGCGTTCTGGGTCAGCTCGTGCACGGTGGGGCCGACCGGGCTGTCCGACAGCCACGCCTGGAAGTGTTCCCAGGCGGCAGGCAGGGTCTGCCGCAGCGTCGCCATCTGGTCGCCCAGCTGCGAACCGAACAGCCACATGGCCCCCGTGAACAGCGTCACCAGCAGCAGCACAGTCAGGCCCAGTGCCCAACCCTCCGGGAGCGGCGTGTAGCGCAGCACCGCGCCGACGATCGTCCGCAGCAGTGCCGCCACCACCACCGCCCCGAAGATCAGCAGGACCAGTTGCGACAGCTGCCACAACAGCAGGGCGAGGGCGACCAGCGCCAGGGTCACTGCCACGCGGGCGGTGTAGGAACGAAGAGAGGCGGTCGGCACGGTCGATCTCACAGGCAGGCGCAATGACAGGCGCAGGACCATAGCGGGGCGCGTGAGAAGACGGTGTGTGTCTGCGGGGTTACAGCTAGGCGGTTGCCAACGCCTCAGGTCGAGGCGAGTTGCAGATACCGCGCGTGCAGCGCTTCCACCTGTGCCTGCAGGTCTTCCGGGTGGCCATCATTGACCACTACGTCATCGGCCAGTGCCTGGCGCTGTGTGCGGCTGGCCTGGGCGGCAATCATCCGGTCCGCCAACGCAGCATCGATGCCGTCGCGCTGCATCAGCCGCGCGTGCTGCACGGCCTCGGGTGCATCAACCAGCAGGACACGGTCCAGCCAGGGGTAGGCTTGGCGGCCGCCGACCTCGGTCAGCAGCGGAATCGCCGCCAGCGCGTAGGGGCTGGCGGCCTGCTCGCACTGCTGCTGCATCAGGAGGCGAATTGCCGGATGGGTGATCGCCTCCAGGGCGACCCGTTCGGCAGGATCGGCGAACACATGGGCCCGCAGGCGGGCCCGGTCCAGGCTGCCATCGGCCAGCAGCATCTCCGCGCCGAAGCGCTCGGCGATGGTGGCGAGGGCCGGGCTGCCGGCCGCGACCACCGCACGTGCGGCCAGATCGGCATCGGCCACCACGATCCCCAGCGCCTCGAAGCGCCGGGTCACCTCGCTCTTGCCGGCAGCGATGCCGCCGGTCAGGCCGACCACATAACGGCTCATGGCGGCAGCGTCAGCGCAGCCCGCTCATGACCAGGTACTGGTTCACCACCGGCTCGCCCCACATGAAGTACACCCAGCCAGCCAGCGCCAGGTAAGGGCCGAACGGGATCGGCGTGGCCTTGTCGCGGCCGCGGGTGTACAGCCAGATCGAGCCGATGACGGCACCCAGCACCGACGACAGCAGGATGATGGGCAGGATGCCCTTCAACCCGCACCAAGCGCCCAGCGCAGCCAGCAGCTTGGCGTCGCCGCCGCCCATGCCGTCGCGGTTGGTCACCAGCTTGTAGGCCCTGGCCACGATCCACAGCACAAGGAAGCCCGCAGCGGCACCGATCAGGGCCGGTTTGGCCGGCATGTACAGGTTGTCCATGCTGCCGACCAGACCCAGCCACATCAATGGCAGGGTGATCTGGTCCGGCAGGTACTGCGTGCGCAGGTCGATACCGGACAGGGCGATCAGGAAACAGGTCAGCACGATGGCACCGAAGCCCTGCCAGCCGAAGCCGAACTGCCAGACGCAGCCCAGCACCATCACCGCGGTCAGCGCTTCCACCAGCGGGTACTGGATGGAGATGGGGGCCTTGCAGTGGCGGCACTTGCCGCCCTGGACGATCCAGCTGAACAACGGGATGTTCTCGTACCACGACAGCTTGTGCTTGCAGTGCGGGCAGTGCGACGGCTCGACCACGATGCCTGGTGGTGGCGGGTCGTAGATGTCCGGCTGCTCCAGGACCTCGCGCGCCTCGCGCTTCCACTCCCACATCATCCGCTTGGGCAGGCGCAGGATGACCACGTTGAGGAAACTGCCCAGTAGCAGCCCAAGGGCGGCCGCGGCGGGGTAGCCGAGGCCGGGATGCTGGTCGAGAAATGCCATTGTTACCTTTAGCCGACGACGGCGCCGAGTTTGAAGATGGGCAGGTACATGCCGATGACCATGCCGCCGACGATGGTACCAATGAACACCATGATCATCGGCTCGAGCAGGCTGCTCAGGGCGTCCACGGCATTGTTGACTTCCTGCTCATAGTACTCGGCCACCTTGAACAGCATGGTATCCAGGGCGCCGGCCTCTTCACCGATGCCGGTCATCTGGATGACCATGTGCGGGAAGAGGTTGGTCTGCTTCATGGCCATGTTGACCGGATAGCCGACCGACACATCGTCGCGCATGCGCAGGACGGCTTCCTCGTAGACCTTGTTGCCTGTGGCGCCGGCAACGATGCTCAGGCCCTCCACCAACGGCACGCCCGCTTTGAAAGTCACGGCGGTGGTACGCGCGAATCGGGCGATGGCGCTGTTGTTCATGATTTCACCCAGAATCGGGATCTTCAGAATGATGCGATCGACCCGATGCTGGAGAGCGGGAGATCGATTGAACAGCATGATGAAGCCGACGATGCTGCCAATGCTGACGATGAGCATCAGCCACCACCATGACACCATGAACCGCGACAGATTGACGATCATCTGGGTGAATGCGGGCAGATCGGCGCCGAAGTTCTTGAAGACCTCCTCGAACTGGGGGACCACGAAGATCAGCAGGATTGCCGAGACGATGATGGCCACCGCCACGACCATCGCCGGGTAGAACATGGCCTTCTTGATCTTGCCCTTCAGCGCCTCGATGTTCTCTTTATAAGTCGCGATCGTCTCAAGAACGGTTTCCAGCACACCCGCGCCTTCGCCTGCGCGAACCAGATTGCGGTAGAGCTCGTCGAACTGCACCGGATGCTTGCTGATGGCCTCATGCAGGGATGAGCCGCCCTCGATGTCGGTGCGGATGCCGTCGACCATCTTCTTCATCCGCGGGTTCTTGTGCCCGCTGCCGATGATCTCCAGAGATGACACGATCGGTACGCCCGATTTCATCATCGTCGCCATCTGGCGGCTGAAGAAGGCGATGTCCTTGGGGGTGATCCGCTTGCCTGCAGCGCCGAACAACGGCTTCGGCTTGGCCTTCACCTGTCCGGGATTGATTCCCTGGCGGCGCAGTTCGGCGCGCAGCAGGTTGGCGTTCTTCGCCAACTGCTCCCCTTTCATCTTCACGCCCCGCTTGTCGGTCCCCTCCCAGACAAACGGCTGTAGCTCCATGGTGCTACGCGCCACGGGCTCTTTCTTGATCGCACTGCGACTGACAGACATGTTGGCTCCCCAAGGCCCGCCATCCCCAGGCGGGCATCATGACTGCCGATGTTAGCCGGTTCATGGCCATCTGGGCAGGTCGGGAGGGGGCAGGAATGTGGAATCGTGCCGACTTCCGCCCAAAGGTGACGCACTGCGTCACATTGCCGTGTCCGTCGCATTTCCTGTTCCGGGGGCTTCACATACAAGAATTTGCTGCCATCATTGGCCCCGGGGAAATCCAGGGGGAGGCGTGCCGGGGTTGGCACGCAACCTGCGTTGATCCACCCGCAGGGCGCAGGATCCGCTCAGCCGGCCACCGGCCGGACCATCCAGGCGCACTGAACTCAACCACCACCAATCTTGGGGATGTACACATGAAGAACCAGAAGGGCTTCACCCTCATCGAACTGATGATCGTCGTCGCGATCATCGCGATCCTGGCCGCCATCGCTCTGCCGGCTTACCAGGATTACCTGGTCAAGTCGCGCGTTTCGGAAGTCGTGCTGGCTGCTTCGTCGGCCCGTACCACTGTTTCGGAAGCCGCTGCTGCCGACACCACCGCCAACATGCCGACCTCGGTTGCGATCGAGTCGCAGAGCTCGAAGTATGTCTCCAGCGTTACCTACGCGGCGACTGGTGCCAAGGCTACGATCACTGCAAATGCGCAGGCTCTGGGTGGTTCGACCCCGACCGGCACCATCGTCCTGACCGGCACGAAGGGCAGCAACGGTCAGGTTGACTGGACCTGCGGCGGCTCCATCGCTGCGAAGTATCGTCCGGCTACCTGCCAGGCACAGTAATTTGCTGATCTGGATGGATCCACGCAGTTGCCGTGGCTTCATTTGACAAAGCAGGCCCCGCCACCAGCGGGGCCTGTTTTTTATAGGGGCACAGGGGACGGGGGACAGGGATGATTGTGTTGCGCAGGCTTGCGCCTTGGTGTTTGGCGTTGGCATTGATCCTGTATGTGAAGCCCTATACGGGCATCAGGCATGATTCAACGCTCTATCTGGTGCAGGCCCTGCACGTCCTGAACCCGGGGATCTTCGGTCGAGATCTGTTTTTCCTGGCAGGAAGCCAAGCGGACTTCACGATCTTCCCGCAGCTCGTTGCCCTTCTGCTGAAGGTGGTGGAGCCCGGCCCTGCGTTTCTGGTGCATTCCATGCTCGGGCGGGTGGCCTTCTACGCCGCGAGTGCCTATCTGATCGTTGGTATCTTCCCCGCCAAGTGGCGGTGGCCTGCTGCATTTGCGCTGATCATCATGCCGACCGGCTATGGCGCGTTCAGCATGTTCTCCTATGCCGAACCCTTCTTCACGGCACGTCCCGTATCCGAAGCGCTGAGTCTGCTCGCGCTGGGTCTACTGGTTCGCAATCGGACCTGGTCATCAATACTGGTGTTTGCGCTTGCAGGCGCCCTTCATCCGTTGCAGGGACTGGCAGCAGTCATCGTTGCTTGGTGCTGGTTGGTGCAACGAGATCGCCGTTGGCTGTGGTCGCTGTGGCTGGTCATTCCGGTCGCCCTTCTGGGATGGCTGAAGGTTGGCCCATTGGAAGGGCTTTTCCGCTCCATTGATGCGGAATGGCGAGAGATGATCATCGGACTGAGTGACCAAGTATACCTCGGCAAATGGACGCCGCGTGACTGGTGCATCGTTCTTACCGATGTCTATCTGCTGACGCTGCTTGCGGCCAAGGTCCAGCTTGGCGGAGCGGCTCCGAAGCTGGCCAGGTCAGCCTTGTGGGCGGTGGCCATTGGCCTTGCATGCAGCTTCGTTCTCTCTGATGTTCTGCAGCTGATCCTGCCCACCGGGCTCCAATTGTGGCGGGTGCTCTGGCTCGCACACTGGCTTGCGGTGGCGTCTGCCCCAATGCTGATCTGGGAAAGCTGGAAGGATCCTCAGCGCGGAACGATTCCGGCGCTTCTGCTCTTTCTGATCGCACTGATCGGCGCCAGCGTGCCCTACAGCACCTTGCCTTGGGCAGTTCTTGGCCTGATCCCTCTTCATATGGCTTGGCCCCATGTAAAAGCCAAAACTGGTGCAGGAATCCGCAGGTTGCTTGTCGTGGCTCTGCTGGCTGCGATGCTGATAGCCGTGACCCGATACGAGCTGAAAGCACTGCACATCTTTGCAATGCTCGACCATAACTATGAGTTGATGCGCGTGGATGTGGTGATGTTGGCCTATCCATTGATCCTGTTAACGCTGGTAGCCGCTGCAGTATTTTGTTTCCGGCGCGCCAATCGATTCGGCCAAGCGCTGTTTGGCGCCTTGTCGCTGGTTGCCGTTGCAGGCGCACTGACTGTATGGGACTCCCGTAGTCCGTGGACCCAGGTACAGGAGTCGGCGACCGGAACAGACGTGTTCGGCTACGACGTACCGGAAGCCGCGACGGTCTTCTGGTACGCATCTGAGGCCTCGCCCCTTGGCCCTTGGTTGGTTCTCAGGCGCGCCAACTATTTCAGCCCTTATCAGCTGTCAGGCCAGATGTTCAACCGCGATACGCCGTTCATTGGGCGCGAACTGAAAATCCAGATTGATCCGGTCATGGTGCAGGCAGAGATCTGCGACTTCGTTACCCGGTCTGACAGTCGTGCCGCGCCATGCCGGGTGAGCACGATTGGTCTTGAAAGTCTATGCACTGCTCATGGTCGCCTGCAGCCGCCTGACTATTTCGTACTTCCGTTCGACCAGCTCGAGCATGTCAGGGGAAAATGGGTGGTCCGCCATCCAGCGACCGGGGAAGTAATCCTCAACCAGTATCTCTACAAGTGCACCGACTGGGCCTCCGGGTTGAAAGAAGCCGATTCGAAGGAGCAGGGGTAGAGCATGTACCGCCAATGGACCATGGCCCGCATTGGATTGCGGATGAAGACAGTGATGGAGAGTCTGGGCTACCTCTCGGCTTCCCTGTTTGCACTGGTCGTCGATCTCGGGATATTCACGACACTCGTTCGACTCGGTGGTAGTGGATACGTCGCTGCAGCGGTTGGCTTCCTGGCCGGTACAGTGGTTTCCTACTACATCAGCGTTCGCTTCGTATTCGCTGAACGCACTATGCGATCTCGCTGGATTGAGATGGCAACGTTTGCGTTGATCGGCTGCTTCGGATTGCTGGTTGTCCAGGTGGTCATGTGGGTGTGCATCTCCCAGATTGATCTGCAGGTGGGTGAAGCACGTCTGGTAGCGGTAGCATTCTCGTTTGCATCAAATTTTTTACTCAGAAAGCTGATCCTGTTTCGCTCGAAGCGAAGAAATCAGGACCTTGGGGAAGGTGAAGGGGAAGTGGTATGAGCAAGCATGTTGTAATCATTGGTGCAGGCCCTGCAGGGCTTACCGCAGCGCTTGAGCTCGTCCGGCAGCCGGATGTGACCGTTACGGTGCTTGAGGCGGATTCCTGCGTTGGAGGAATATCGCGCACGGTCCAGCACAACGGAAACCGTATCGATATCGGCGGGCACCGGTTCTTCTCCAAGTCCGACTGGGTCATGCAGTGGTGGGCCGACATGATGCCGATCGAGCACGACGGAGAAGTGCCGCTCAACCTGCGTTACCGGGGGCAATCCCGGGATGCTCTACCCGTGGGTGCGGCACCTGCCCCTGAGGGTAAGCCAGCGTCGATGCTGGTCCGTAACCGTTTGTCCCGAATTTACTTCAATCGTCGATTCTTCTCATATCCATTGAAAATGGATGTGGATAGCTTCCGCAACCTGGGTGCGACGAAGTCGGTACTGTTCGGCATCAGCTACATGCGCTCGCAGGTAAAGAAGATCGAGCCTGAGGTCAGCCTGGAGGATTTCCTGATCAACCGATTTGGTCAGCGGCTCTACAGGCAATTTTTCAAAGAATACACTGAGAAGGTGTGGGGTGTGCCCTGCAACGAGATCAGTGCCGACTGGGGTGCGCAGCGCATCAAGAGCCTGTCCATTACCAAGGCTGTGTTCCACGCAATGCGCGGCATGCTCGGTCTGAATGCGAAGGTGGCCCAGACATCGCTCATCGAGAATTTCCTGTATCCCAAGCATGGCCCCGGTGAAATGTGGGAAACCGCAGCTGCCAAGTTCGAGGCGCTGGGTGGAACGCTGCTGATGAAGCACAAGGCCATTGCCTTGGACGTGAGCGACGGCGTGGCACGCAGTGTCACTGTGCAGGATGATGCGGGCCACGTTTCCACGCTGGACTGCACGCATGTCATTTCGACGATGCCCGTACGGGAGCTGGTTGCTGCATCGAGAAACAACTGGTCGGCCGACATCGCGTCCATCGCCGACAATCTGCAGTATCGCGATTTCATTACGGTTGGGTTGCTCTACCGCAGCTCCGATCTGCCGCGCCCGTTGGGTGACAATTGGATCTACATCCAGGAGCCGGGTGTCAATGTCGGGCGTGTCCAGGTCTTCAATAACTGGAGTCCTTACATGGTCAGTGACACCTCAATGGTCTGGATGGGTCTCGAGTTTTTCTGCAAGGAGACCGACGATCTCTGGAAAATGGATGATGCACAGCTGCAGCAGCTGGCGCAGCGTGAGATGAAGCAGATTGGCCTGGTGTCTTCGGATGCGGCGTTGGATGCAGTGGTCATTCGCGTTCCAAAAGCGTACCCCGGCTACTTCGGTGAGGCCTATGCAAGGTTTGACGAATTGCGCGACGCTCTCGATTCCGTCCCCAATCTGTTCCTCGTTGGGCGCAATGGCATGCATCGTTACAACAACCAGGATCATTCGATGCTGACCGCGAAGGAAGCAGCGGACCAGATCATTTCCGGCGACGTCGACAAGAGTCGTTTGTGGTCGATCAACGTTGATGATGAGTATCACGAGGAAGCAAAGGCCTGATCGTCGTCCTTACGGGTTTGCGGGGGGGGCAGGGATGTCTGGTGTTCTTGGAAAGCTAGTTGCGATCCAGTGGCTGAGGGCGACTGCTGCCATCGCTGTTGTCTGGTTCCACGCACTGCTTCTTCTGCAGGATCATGGAATTCCCTCATCGCAAGGTTCGCTGGGCGGCGTTGGGAGCATCGGTGCAATCGGTGTAGATATTTTTTTTGTCGTGAGCGGCTTCATCATTTCCATAACGGCAGAGCGGGCGCGGAGTGTTCAGGATTTCGCGCTTCGACGATTTGTCAGGGTGTGGCCTCTCTATGCGCTTGCGACATTTTTCTACGTAATACTTGTTCCGTCTGCCCGGGGCGACCTGCTGGACATCGCGTTTTCCATGGCGATGTTTCAGCCGCTCGCTTCGCTCTCTGTCTCTCCTGTGCTGCCTACTGGATGGACACTGCTGTTTGAAGCATTTTTCTACGCATTGGTGGCGTGTGCCATCGCTTGGAAGTCCGCGCGCCCGCTGTCGGAGCGGGTTCTTATGCTGCTGGTTGGTTGTGTGCTTTTTGCTTCCACCTACGGGTGGTTCCGGCCAATGAACATCTGGGGGAATCCAATCTGCCTGGAGTTCGGGTTGGGCGTCTTGATTGGTTGTGCCTGGCGCAAGGGCGTCGTTCTGCCGCATTGGGCGGCTGTGCTGATCTTCTCCTTGAGTGCAGTACTGATCATAAAGTCCGCCGTTGATGGCCACGGTTACATCTGGGCGTCCGACCACATATTGAATGGCTCGCTAAGCTGGGAAAGGTTCAGGGTGTGGGGGATCCCCGCCGCCTTGCTCGTAGTATCAGCGGCACTTCGCCAGCCACTTCCCCATGGTGACGGTCGTTTGATGCAGATTTTCGGTGATGCTTCCTATTCGATCTATCTGTTCCACCTCCACTTTCTCCGGTGGCTGGGTCAGCACATCGATGATTTCTCAGTTCTGGATCCGGATGCGCTGGTCTTCGTTGCGACTGCGGGAGGGGTTGCCGTGGGCGTCGTCGCGCATTACGTGCTTGAGCGCCCTCTGCTGAAGGCTTTCGGTGCTTTCCTCACGCTCCGTCGAAATCGGACAGTCGCTGCCAGCGAATGAACTGCCTTGCGTAACGGGTATCGTCGTTGGAATTCATCGAGGGAAGCTCCGATTCGGGTAGTTCCGTTCCAGGTGAGGACGTGCCTCGCGCTCGTGGGGGCAGCTTCTTTGGCCTGGCCGGTGCTGCTCCAAGGTGTCGGCGGGCTTGCAGCCAATGGCGGGGCTGCCGCAGCGGGGCTGGCAACCGGGGGGATGGGGGTGCATTCCAGCAGGTCCACACAGGCGCGTGGGAACGGTGAACACTGGCTGCCTTCACGGTGGCATGGCGGTTACTATGTGCTTGATATGTGATCGTTCCCCAGGCCCCGGTGGCAGGGGGGGGCCAACCAGAGGAATTGCATGAACGCCGTAACCTCCGCCAACCTCGTCGGCATCACCGGCCTGGCCCGCCGCCTGGTCCAGGACGGCGCCCTGGACGAAGTTGCGGCTCGAGACGCGATGGCCAAGGCCGCAGCCGCCAAGCAGCCGCTGCCGACCTGGTTCGCCCAGAACAAGCTGGTCAGTGCCTCGCAGCTGGCCGCAGCCAATTCGGTCGAGTTCGGCATGCCGCTGTTCGACGTGTCCACGTTCGACAGCAACCAGAACGCCATGACCCTGGTCAGCGAGGAGCTGCTGCGCAAGCACAACGTGCTGCCGCTGTTCAAGCGCGGCGGCCGGTTGTTCGTGGGGACCAGCAATCCGACCCACTCGCTGGATGAGATCAAGTTCCACACCAATCTGGTGGTGGAGCCGATCCTGGTCGATGAGGACCAGATCCGGCGCACGCTGGAACAGTGGCACGCCAGCCACGACACCATGGGCGACGCGCTCGGCGGCGACGACGAGGGGATGGCCAACCTCGACATCTCCGGCGGTGAAGAGGACATGGCCTCGACCGACAGCGGTGTCGACGCCAAGGGCGACGACACCCCGGTGGTCAAGTTCGTCAACAAGGTGCTGGTCGACGCGATCCGCAAGGGCGCATCGGACATCCACTTCGAGCCCTACGAAGATGATTACCGCGTGCGCCTGCGCATCGACGGCCTGCTGAAGATGGTCGCGCGCGCGCCGGTCAAGTTGAACCAGCGCATCGCCGCGCGCCTGAAGGTGATGGCGCAGCTGGATATCGCTGAAAAGCGCGTGCCGCAGGACGGACGCATCAAGCTGAACCTGTCCAAGACCAAGCAGATCGACTTCCGCGTCAGCACCTTGCCGACGCTGTTTGGCGAGAAGGTGGTGCTGCGTATCCTGGACGGCAGCGCGGCCAAGCTGGGTATCGACAAGCTGGGTTACGAGCCGGACCAGCAGAAGCTGTTCCTCGATGCGATCCACAAGCCCTACGGCATGGTGCTGGTGACCGGTCCGACCGGTTCGGGCAAGACCGTGTCGCTGTATACGGCGCTGGGCATCCTCAACGACGAGACCCGCAACATCTCCACCGCGGAAGACCCGGTGGAAATCCGTCTGCCCGGCGTCAACCAGGTGCAGCAGAACAACAAGCGCGGCATGACCTTCGCGGCCGCGCTGCGCTCGTTCCTGCGACAGGATCCGGACATCATCATGGTCGGCGAAATCCGCGACCTGGAAACGGCCGAGATCGCGATCAAGGCGGCACAGACCGGTCACATGGTGCTGTCAACGCTGCATACCAACGACGCGCCGCAGACCATCGCGCGCCTGATGAACATGGGTATCGCGCCGTACAACATCACCAGCTCGGTGACCCTGGTGATCGCCCAGCGACTGGCCCGCCGCCTGTGCAGCAACTGCAAGCGGCTGACCAATCTGCCGGCCCATGCGCTGCTGGCCGAGGGCTTTACCCAGGAGCAGCTGGATGCGGGCATCCAGCTGTACGAGGCCGTGGGCTGCGACGAGTGCACCGAGGGCTACAAGGGCCGTACGGGTATCTACCAGGTGATGCCGATGACCGACGAGATCTCGACGATCATCCTGGCCGGTGGCAATGCGCTGCAGATTGCCGAGGCGGCACAGGCGATCAAGGTGAATGACCTGCGCCAGTCCGCGCTGAAGAAGGCCGCGGCGGGCGTGACCAGCCTGGCCGAGATCAATCGCGTTACCAAGGATTGATGCGGTTGTAGCGCCCGAGCCGATGCTCGGGCGGCGGCGCAGCCGCCAAGGCAGCCGAGCGTGGGCTCGGCTCTACAACTGAATGGCCGGGTTCCGTAGATCCACGCCATGCGTGGATGGCGCGACCCGGATGGGGTCAGAGCCCCTTCCTTTGGAAAGGGATCCGACCCCTTACTCCATCCCCAGCTTCTTCAGCTTGTAGCGCAGCGCCCGGAAGGTGATGCCCAGCTGTGCGGCCGTGCGGGTCTTGTTCCAGCGGTTCTCTTCCAGCGCACGCTGGATCGCGCTGCGCTCGAGCTGCTCGATGTAGGAGGGCAGGGCGGCGCTGCCGGGGTGCAGGTCGACCACGGCTTCGGGCGCGGCAGGGCCGCCGGCGGTGCGCGGGGCGTGCTGCGGCAGGCGCAGGTCGTCGGCGCCGATGCGGTCTTCCTCGGCCAGGGCCAGGGCGCGTTCAAGGATGTTCTCCAGCTCGCGCACATTGCCCGGGAAGCCGTAATGAGCCAGCGCGTCCAGCGCCGAGGGCGCCAGCAGCGGGGTGGCGCGGCCGTGGCTGCGCGCCAGCCGGGCGAGGATTGAACCGGCGAGATCCGGCAGGTCCTGGCGGCGCTCGCGCAGCGGCGGGACTCGCAGCTCGATGACGTTGATGCGGTAGTACAGGTCGTGGCGGAAGCGGCCGTCCTCGACCAGCTCGGCGAGATCCTTGTGGGTGGCCGAGAGGATGCGCACATCCACCGGTTCCTCGTTGGCCGCGCCCAGTGCGCGCACCGACTTTTCCTGGATGGCGCGCAGCAGCTTGACCTGCATCTGCAGGGGCAGCTCGGCCACTTCATCCAGGAACAGGGTGCCGCCGTGCGCGGCCTGGAACAGGCCGGGCTTGTCGGCGTGGGCGCCAGTGAAGCTGCCCTTGCGATGGCCGAAGAACTCGCTCTCCATCAGCTCGGTGGGGATGGCGCCGCAGTTGACCGGAATGAAGGGGCCCGAGGCGCGTGCGCCCTGGGCATGGATGGTGCGCGCGACCAGCTCCTTGCCCACCCCGGATTCGCCGAGGATGTAGACCGGCGCTTGGCTGCGGGCGACCTTGCCGATGGTGGTGCGCAGCACATCCATGGCGGGCGAATCCCCGAGCAGGCGGCCGGCCTGTTCGCTGGCGGCCGCCGCGACCGGGCGCTCGCTGTTGTTGAGTTCCAGGGCGTGCTTGACCAGGCCACGCAGCACGCTGATGTCCACCGGCTTGCTGACGAAGTCGAAGGCGCCGGCCTTCAGCGCCTCCACGGCCAGGTCCATGCTGCCGAAGGCGGTGATCATCGCCACCGGCGTACGCGGGTAGTTGTGGGCGATCTCGCTGACCAGTTCGATGCCGTTGCCGTCCGGCAGCCGCATGTCGGTGATGCACAGGTCATACGGGTTGCTGGCCAGCAGTTCGCGGGCTTCGGCGAGGTTGGCGGCGGTGCTGATGCGAAGGCCCATGCGGCCAAGGGTCAACACCAGCAGTTCGCGGATGTCGCGTTCATCGTCGACGACGAGGGCGCTGCGGGTTTCGTTCATGGGCAGGGAAGATAAACGAGGGGGACTGGAAGCGACAAATGTTTGACGCGGCGGGTCAATGCGGGAGCAGGGTGTGCGGGCCGGGCAGGACCAGGCGGAAACAGGAACCGCCGGCCGGCACGGGGATGTAATCCAGCCGTGCCTGGTTGGCCCGGCACAGCTCGCGGGCGATGTACAGCCCCAGGCCGGTGCCGTGCTCGGAGGTGGTGAAGAAGGGGCGGAACAGCTGCGCAGCCACGGCCTCGGGGATGCCCGGGCCGCGGTCCATCACATCGATCACCGCGCTGCGCTCGTGCTGGGCCACGCGCAGGCGCACGCGCGCCGGCTGCTCGCCGATGCGGCCGTACTTCAGCGCGTTGTGGACCAGCACGGTGAGCACCTGGTAGAGGTGGCGGGTGTCGACCAGGGCGGGCACCGAGGTGTCGTTGATGATCGGCTCGATGCTGTCCGTTTCCAGGGTCTGGCCCTGCTTGTACTCCAGCACGAAGCGGCGCACGAAGGCGGCAAGGTCGACGTTCTCGGGGTTGGCGCGCTCGCGCCGGGCCAGGCCCAGCACGCTCTCGACGATGCCGTTGGTGCGCTGGCACTGCTGGTGGATGATCTGCAGCAGGCGGCGGTCGCTCTCGTTGAAGCCGGTGCCTTCTTCCAGCAGCTGCACGGCGTAGTTGATGGCCGCCAGCGGGTTGCGGATCTCGTGTGCCAGGCTGGCCGAGAAGCGGCCCATGGCCGAGAGGGTGAGCGACTCGGCGCGGCGCGAGACCACGCTGGAGTCGTCCAGGAAGACCAGGGCCAGCTCGCTGCCGGCCAGCAGGCGGGCAAACCGCGGCTGCACCTCGGGCTGGTCGGGGTTGAGCTGCAGCGGCAGTTCGTCCTGGGTCCAGCCGTTGCGCCAGCGGGTCAGGCGCCGGGCCAGTTCGGGGGCGATGCTGGCCAGGTCCAGCTGGCCGGTCTCGCCGACCCCGTCGCTGTCGCCCAGCAGCAGGGAGGCGGCTTCGTTGGCCAGGGTGATGCGGTTGTCGCCATCGACGACGATCACCCCGGTGCGCATGCGACGGATGATCAGCTCGTTGATCTGGAACAGGTTGGCCACTTCATCGCCGCGCTGGTTGGCCAGCTGCTGGTTGCGGCGTGCGCGGTTGCCGACCTGGTAGCTGATGAAGGCCAGGGCCAGGTAGCTGGTGGCGAACATCGCCAGTTCGGCCAGGGTGCGGGTGGGGTCGCCGCCCTCGAGTACCTTCCACAGGTACTCGGCGGCGGTGGCGACGCTGGCGGCCAGGGCCAGCACCAGCCCCCAGCTGAGGGGCAGCAGGGTGGCCGCGGCGGCGATGTTGAACAGCAGCGACATCGAGATGCCGGCGCTGGCGCCGGGCAGGGCGTGGGCCAGCAGGCTGGCGGCGATGATGTCCAGCAGCACGCCGGTGACCACGATCGGCAGCAGCCAGCGCTCGCTGCGGCCCACCACCAGCAGCAGCAGGGACAACACCAGGTAGGCGGCCCCGACCAGGTAGGCCAGGCGCGGGTGGTGCGCTTCGCCGACCATCACCGACAGCGGGCTGTACAGCAGCGCGGCGATGACCGAAGCGATCAGCACGCGGTACAGCGCGAAGAAATACAGCTCGCGCCGGGGAATCGATTCGATGCGGTCGATCAATGAAGCACTGGGTGACACGCCGGAACTCCCCTTCTGGCTGCCTGGAACTGGATCTGACGGCGTTGGCACTGCAGCGTACCCGATGTTCCCCCGACCACCGGACCCGCGTTCTCTCGCTTCGTAGAGTCGAGCTTGCTCGACTGCTCCAAGCCTCAGTCGAGCAAGCTCGACTCTACGCCTCCCAGTATAGGCCTGTGGAAGCGGTTTCCTGCGCAATCGGACCTCGCCGGGCCCGCGGGGCCACCCCGCCGGGGCGGCGCAACTGCCTGAATGACGGTGGAAATCTGGCCGGGCCTGGCCTTTTGTCCATACTTCTTTGCGCCCCGGCGCTGGCTCGGCCACAATAGTGGGCCCGCCGCGGTCCATGCCGGCGCCCCGCCGGGGCCCCTGAGGAATTGCGTGCGGTCGTTCCTATTCCCACGGTGACGCATGAATTTCCACGAATACCAGTCAAAACAGCTGCTTGCCGAGTACGGCATCCCGGTCCCGGCCGGCAAGGTCGCGGCGACCCCGGACGAAGCAGTCGAAGCTGCCAACTCCCTGGGCCAGGGCCCCTGGATGGTCAAGGCGCAGATCCACGCTGGCGGCCGCGGCAAGGCTGGCGGCGTCAAGTTCTGCAAGACCACTGACGACGTGAAGGCCGCTGCGGCCAAGATGCTCGGCACCAAGATGGCCACCTACCAGACCGCAGGCGTTGAACTGCCGGTCAACCTGGTGCTGGTGACCACCGCCGGCGAGATCGTCAAGGAACTGTACCTGTCGGTGCTGGTTGACCGTGGCACCAAGACCATCACCTACATCGCTTCTTCGGAAGGCGGCGTGGAGATCGAGCAGGTCGCTGCTGAAACCCCGGAGCTGATCCACTCGCTGAACGTCGACTTCGTCGAAGGCGTGCAGGGTTACCACGGCCGTGATTTCGGCTTCAAGCTGGGCCTGACCGCCAAGCAGGCCGGCCAGTTCGCCAGCATCATGGTGAACCTGTACCGCCTGTTCAACGAAAAGGACCTGGCCCTGGTTGAAATCAACCCGCTGGCCATCCTGGACGACGGCAACCTGTACGCGCTGGACGGCAAGTTCGACAGCGACGACAACGCCGCGTTCCGCCAGAAGGCCCTGGTCGCCATGCGCGACAAGACCCAGGAAGATCCGACCGAAGTGATCGCTTCGGAGCTGGACATCAACTACGTCACCATGGACGGCAACATCGGCTGCATGGTGAACGGCGCCGGCCTGGCCATGGCCACCATGGACGTCATCAAGCTCAACGGCGGCGAGCCGGCGAACTTCCTGGACGTGGGCGGCGGTGCCAACAAGCAGCGCGTCATCGAAGCCTTCAAGCTGATCCTGTCCTCGGACAAGGTCGAAGGCATCTTCGTCAACATCTTCGGCGGCATCGTCCGCTGCGACATGATTGCCGAAGGCATCATTGCCGCCGTGAAGGAAGTGGGCGTCAAGGTTCCGGTCGTGGTGCGCCTGGAAGGCACCAACGTGGAAGAAGGCAAGCAGCTGCTGCGTGACAGCGGCATGGCCATCATCCCGGCTGACAACATCAACGATGGCGCCAAGAAGATCGTTGAAGCTGTCAAGAACGCCGCCTGATACCGACACCAAGGAATTCCAATGTCTGTTTTGATCAACAAGAACACCAAGGTGATCGTGCAGGGCTTTACCGGCCAGCAGGGCACCTTCCACGCCACTCAGATGATCGAGTACGGCACCCAGGTCGTCGGCGGCGTGACCCCGGGCAAGGGTGGCACCACCCATATCGACCTGCCGGTCTTCAACACCGTGGCCGATGCCGTGCAGAGCACCGGCGCCAACGCGTCGGTCATCTACGTGCCGCCGCCGTACGCGGCTGACGCGATCCTGGAAGCCGCTGCTGCCGGCATCAAGGTCATCGTCTGCATCACCGAAGGCATCCCGGTGCTGGACATGCTGCGCGTCAAGAACGTGCTGACCCGTTCGCATCCGGACACCGTGCTGATCGGGCCGAACTGCCCGGGCGTCATCACCCCGGGTGAGTGCAAGATCGGCATCATGCCGGGCCACATCCACAAGCCGGGCAAGATCGGCATCGTGTCGCGTTCGGGCACCCTGACCTATGAAGCGGTCAAGCAGACCACTGAAGTCGGCCTGGGTCAGTCCACCTGCATCGGCATCGGTGGTGACCCGATCAACGGCCTGAACTTCGTCGACTGCCTGAAGCTGTTCAACGAAGATCCGCAGACCGAAGGCATCATCATGGTCGGCGAAATCGGCGGTGACGCTGAAGAAGCCGGTGCCGAGTACATCAAGAACCACGTGAAGAAGCCGGTCGTCGGTTTCATCGCCGGTGCGTCGGCTCCGGCCGGCAAGCGCATGGGCCACGCCGGTGCGATCGCCTCGGGCGGCAAGGGCACTGCTGAAGGCAAGTTCGCCGCCATGGAAGCTGCCGGTGTCGTCACCGTCCGCTCGCCGGGCGACCTGGGCGCTGCCATCGCCAAGCTGGTGAAATAAGATCGACTGCCTCCGGCAGACGATTCGGTAGAGTCGACTGTTAGTCGACTGCTCTACCTGCATCAACAGAAAAGCCGCCTCCGGGCGGCTTTTCTGCGTCTGGGCATCCGCCGGGCCCATCCACGCATGGCGTGGATCTACTGGATATGGCCCGCCCGGCCATGCCCGGCGAGCGCGCGGTGCGGCGTTACAATGGCCGCATTGCAACCACAGGCTGGATTCCCATGGCTTCGATCCGCATCGCGATGGCGCAGTTCGACTTTCCCGTCGGCGATGTCGCCGGCAACACCGAGCGCATCATCGAGATGATCGGCCAGGCGCGCGAGGAGTACGGCGCCGAGCTGGTGATGTTCCCCGAGCTGGCAGTGAGCGGCTACCCGCCGGAGGACCTGCTGCTGCGTCCCGGCTTCCTGTACGAATGCGAGCAGGCGCTGGGCCGCATCGCCGCAGCGTGCCGCGGCATCACCGCCGTGGTCGGCTGGCCGCAGGCCGCCGGGGCGGTGGTCTACAACGCCGCCAGCGTGCTGCGCGATGGTCTGGTCGAGCGCACCTACCGCAAGCGCGAACTGCCCAACTACGCCGTGTTCGACGAGCGCCGCTACTTCGACGTGGACCCGGATGGCGGCAGCTGCGTGTTCGACGTCAACGGCGTACCGGTCGGCCTGCTGATCTGCGAAGACCTGTGGTTCGCCGAGCCGCTGGCCGACACCGTGCGCGAGGGTGCGCAGCTGGTGGTGGTGCCCAACGCCTCGCCGTATGAGCGCGGCAAGCATGCCCAGCGCGACGCCGTGCTGGCCGCCCGCACCCGCGAGAGCGGGGCGGCGATTGCCTACCTCAACGTGGTCGGTGGCCAGGATGCGCTGGTGTTCGACGGTGCCTCGGTGGTTGCCGACGGCGACGGCACCGTGCACCCGGCGGCGGCGGCCTTCGTCGACCAGTGGCTGGTGGTGGACTACGACGGCGAAACCCGCCGCTTCCTGCCGCACGTGTGGATGGACGATGGCGACGAGAGCATGGATGCGCTGGCCTGGCGTGCGGTGACCCGCGGCATCCAGGACTACTGCCGCAAGAACGGCTTCAAGAAGGTGTGGCTGGGGCTGTCCGGCGGCATCGATTCGGCGCTGGTGCTGGCCCTGGCCGTCGACGCGCTGGGTGCGGAGAACGTCACCGCCGTGCGCCTGCCGTCGCGCTACACCGCCGGCATGTCCAACGACCTGGCCGTCGAGCAGTGCGAGGCGCTGGGCGTGAAGCTGGAAGCGGTGTCGATCGAGCCGGCCTTCAATGGCCTGATGGAAGCGCTGGCGCCGATGTTCGAAGGCACCACGCCGGACGTGACCGAAGAGAACCTGCAGTCGCGCAGCCGTGGCGTGATCCTGATGGCGCTGGCCAACAAATTCGGCGGCCTGCTGCTGACCACCGGCAACAAGAGCGAGTACGCGGTCGGCTACGCCACCATCTACGGCGACATGTGCGGTGGCTACGCGCCGCTGAAGGACCTGTACAAGACGGAGGTATTCGGCCTGTCCAAGTGGCGCAACACCGTGGGCGGCGCGCCGGTGATCCCGTCGGCGGTGATCAGCCGCCCGCCGTCGGCCGAGCTGCGCGACAACCAGCTGGACCAGGATTCGCTGCCGGCCTACGACGTGCTGGACGGCATCCTGTACCGCTACGTGGACCAGGAGCAGTCGCGCACGGAGATCGTGGCCGCCGGCTACGACGCGGCCGTGGTCGACCGCGTGCTGCGCCTGGTGCGCATCAGCGAGTGGAAGCGGCACCAGGCCGCGCCGGGCCCGAAGGTCTCGCGCCGGGCGTTCGGCCGCGAGCGCCGGTACCCGATCAGCAACGGTTACAAGGGGTGAGGTAACGGGGGCGCCGGGCATGGCCCGGCGCTACGGGGCCATCCACGAAGCCAGAAGCAGTCGAGCATGGCTCGACTCTACAAAAGGAAAGGGCCCCTTGCGGGGCCCTTTTCTTTATTTCTTTTCCAGTCGCGCGTTGCGCTGGCCGGTGCTGGCCGACTTCTCGCCGGCAAACGGGTTCAGCTTGCGGATCATCCACGGGTACTTCGGCCAATTGCCTTCCAGCCACGGGTGCTGCGGCTGGTTCAGCGTCAGCACGCGACGGGCGTCGTCGGCCAGGGTCTTGTTGCCCAGGTGGGTGTAGGACTCGCCCAGCACCGCCACGGCGTCGTACTGGAAGGCGCTCTGCGGGTAGGTTTCCAGCAGGTAGTTGGCACGGCCGGCGGCCGAGACATAGGCGCCGCGACGCAGGTAGTACAGGGCGTTGTCCAGCTCGTGCTGGGCGAACACGTCACGCAGCTCGATCATGCGCTGGCGCGCATCGGCGGCGTAGCGGCTGTTCGGGTAGCGGTCGACCACGATGTTGAAGTCCGAATACGCCTGGTGCGGCGTGGACAGATCGCGGCGGCTCGGGTCCAGGGACCATACGCGACGCAGGAAAACCGTATTGCGGTTGGAGTTGGCCAGGCCGCGCAGGTAGTACAGGTACGCGATGTTGCGATGGGTCGGATAGGTACGGATGAAGCGGTCGATGCTCGACACGGCGTCATCGTGCTTGCCGGCCTTGTACTGGGCGTAGGCGGTTTCGATCATCGCCTGCTCGGTGTACGGGCCGTACGGGTACTGGGCCACCAGGCGGCGGAAGCTGGCTTCGGCGCCACTCCAGTTGCCACCCTGCATCAGCGAGTGGCTCTTGTCGTACAGTTGTTCGACCGGCGTTCCTTCATCGGGGCGATCACCCTTGGCGCCGCGATGGCAACCAGTGGCGGCGATGACCAGCACCAGCAGCAGGGCGGTGAGGCGGACGGGCGCAGAGAGCATGGAGGAGCGTCGGATCATGGGGTCAAGGCGGGACGCGTCTGGAATACGAAGGGTCGATGATAGCCTAGTGTCCTGTCCAGCGACTGAAACCGGTCGACCGGACCCCAAAATTTCGAAGATACCCCCCTGCCATGTCTGAACAATCCTCCGAATCGGCCCGCCAGGCCATCGTCCCCGACACCTCCGCCGGCCGTCGTTTCGACGCGGTCGTGGCCGAGCTGTTCCCCGAATACTCGCGCTCGCGCCTGACTGAATGGATCAAATCCGGCGATGTGCTGCTGGACGGCGCCCAGGCCCGCCCGCGCGATCCGCTGCGCGGTGGTGAAGTCGTCACCCTGACCGTGGTGATGGAAACCCAGACCGACGCCCAGCCGGAGGACATCCCGCTGGACGTGCTGTTCGAGGACGAGCACCTGCTGGTGATCAACAAGCCGGTCGGCCTGGTGGTCCACCCGGGCGCCGGCAACCACAGCGGCACCCTGGTCAACGCGCTGCTGTACCGCGATCCGTCGGTGGCGGTGCTGCCGCGCGCGGGCATCGTGCACCGCCTGGACAAGGACACCAGCGGCGTGATGGTCGTGGCGCGCACCCTGGAAGCGCAGACCGCGCTGGTCGAGCAGCTGGCCGCCCGTGACGTGCACCGCCAGTACCTGGCCATCGTGATGGGTGCCCTGGTGGCCGGCGGTACCGCCGATGCCCCGATCGACCGCCACCCGCGCGACCGCCTGAAGATGGGCGTGCGCGAGGACGGCAAGGAAGCGATCACCCATTACCGCCTGCGCGAGCGCTTCCGTGCGCACACGGCGCTGGAGTGCCGCCTGGAAACCGGCCGCACCCACCAGATCCGCGTGCACATGGCGCACATCCGCCACCCGATCGTGGGTGACCCGCTGTACGGCGGCGCGCTGAAGCTGCCCAAGGGTGCCAGCGAGGAGCTGGTTGCCGCCCTGCGCGGCTTCAAGCGCCAGGCCCTGCACGCCGAGACCCTGGAGTTCGTGCACCCGATCACCGGCGAGCAGGTGCGCAACACCGCACCGGTGCCGGCCGACATGCTGCACCTGATGAAGGTGCTGCGCGAAGACAGCGCGGCCTTCGCCGAGCGCGAGCGGGATCGCTGGTGATGGACGCCGCGCTGCCGCTGCTGCAGGCCGACTGGCCGGCGCCCCCGGGCGTCCGCGCGCTGACCACGCGTCGGCATGGCGCGGGCATCTCGCCGGCGCCGTTCGCGCAGTTCAACCTGGGCAACCGGCACGCGGCCGATGGTGATACCCCGGCCAACGTCGAGCACAACCGGCAGCTGCTGCAGCAGGGCCTGGCCCTGCCGTCGGCACCGCACTGGCTGCGCCAGGTGCATGGCACCACCGTGCTGCGTTTCGACGCAGCCCCGGTCGCCGGCGCCAGCGAGCCGGTGGCCGATGCCGCAGTGACCTCGGTGCCGGGCGTGGTGCTGGCCATCCTCACCGCCGACTGCCTGCCGGTGGTGTTCGCCGCCGCAGACGGCAGCGAGATCGGGGCGGCGCATGCGGGTTGGCGCGGCCTGGCCGACGGCATGCTGGAAGACACCGTGGCGGCCATGAACACGCCGGCGGCGCAGCTGCGGGCGTGGCTGGGTCCGGCGGCCGGCCCGCAGGACTATGAGATCGGCGAAGAGGTCTACCACGCCTTCGTCGGCCACGACCCGGGCGCGGAAGAAGCCTTTGTGGCCACCCGCGAAGGGCACTGGAAAGTGGACCTGTTCGCCCTTGCCCGGCAGCGGCTGCAGGCGGCGGGGCTGGACCCGCTCAACATCCATGGCGGCACGGTTTCTACCATGGCCGACCCGGACCTGTACTCGCATCGTCGTGACCGCCGTACCGGGCGCATGGCGACCCTGGTGTGGATGGAATGAAGCCGGCTGGCGGTCCTGTGGGGTCAGAGCCCTTTTCTGGCGAAAAGGGATCCGACCCCATATCTGCCCTGGGGTCAGATCCCTTTTCCACGGAAAAGGGCTCTGACCCCACCAAAACAGCCGTGATCGTCTTCGACGGCGTCTGTGCGCTGTGCAGCCGCTGGGTGCGCTTCCTGCTGCGGTTCGACCGGCAGGGGCGCTACCGCTTCGCGGCGATGCAGGGCGCGCAGGGCAGTAACCTGCTGCGCGCCCACGGCCTGGACCCCAACGATCCGCTGTCGTTCCTGCTGGTGGACGCGCAGGGCGCGTGGACCGATACCGATGCGATCCTGCGCGTGCTGACGGGGCTGGGTGGCCCGTGGCGCGTGGCAGGCGTGCTGCGCCTGCTGCCGCGCGCCTGGCGCGACGTGGCCTACCGCGCGCTGGCGCGCAACCGCTACCGCTGGTTCGGCCGCCACGACACCTGCTTCCTGCCCAGCCCGGAACAGGCCGCGCGCTTCCTCGATTGACCGCCGCGGTCCGCTCTTTTGTAGAGTCGAGCCATGCTCGACTGCTCCATCATCAGTCGAGCATGGCTCGACTCTACAGAAGCAGGAGCGGTCAGGCTTCCAGGGCTTCGAGGTAGCTGCGGCGCCAGTGGTTGATGTCGTACGTGCGCAGGTGGTCCATCATCGCGTGCCAGCGTTCCTGGCGCCGGCGCAGCGACATCGTGGCCGCGGTGGCGATGGCATCGGCCACGCCGTCCAGGTCGTGCGGGTTCACCAGCAGTGCCTGCTTCAGTTCGTCGGCCGCACCGGCGAGCAGTGACAACACCAGCACGCCGGGATTTTCCGGGTCCTGCGAGGCCACGTACTCCTTTGCCACCAGGTTCATGCCATCACGCAGCGGGGTCACCAGGCCCACGGCCGCAGCGCGGTAGAAGCCGGTCAGCGTGGCGTGGGTGAAGTTCTGGTTGACGTAGCGCAGCGGCGTCCAGTCGGGCTCGGCGTGGCCGCCGTTGATGTGCCCGGCGATCTGTTCCAGCTGGCTGCGCAGCTGCCGGTACTCGGTCACGTCGCCACGCGACACCGGAGCGATCTGCAGGTAGGTCAGCGAGCCGCGCTGGTCGGGGTGCCGCTCCAGGTAGCGCTCGAAGCCCTGGAATCGTTCGGGCAGGCCCTTGGAGTAGTCCAGGCGGTCCACGCCGATGGCCAGCTGGCGGTCGCGCAGGCTGCTGCGCAGGTTCTTCACCGAGGGCTTGGTCGCTGCGGTTGCAGCCTGGCGGGCAATCAGGTCGGTATCGATGCCGATCGGGAAGGCGGCCGCGCGGAAGCGGCGCCCGCCCGGGGCTTCCAGCCGGCCATCCTCCAGCACGCGGCCGCCGCCGAACAGGCGCAGGTAGGTCTGGAAACGGTCGGCATCGCGCTGGGTCTGGAAGCCGACCAGGTCGTAGGCGTACAGCGAGGAGAACAGCCGCAGGTGGTCGGGCATGGCCTGCAGCAGGTCGGCCGACGGCATCGGGATATGCAGGAAGAAGCCGATCCTGCAGCCGATGCCGCGCTCGCGCAACATCGCGCCCAGCGGAATCAGGTGGTAATCGTGGATCCAGACGATGTCATCTTCGCGCAGCAGCGGCGCGAGCTTGTCGGCGAACAGCGCATTGACCTTGTGGTAGGTCTCGCGGGTGCCACGGTCGTAGTCGACCAGGTCCAGCCGGAAGTGCAGCAGCGGCCACAGCGTGCGGTTGGAAAAGCCGTTGTAGTAGCCATCCACATCGCGCTTGGCCAGGTCCATGGTGACGTACTCGATGTCACCGTCTTTCTGCTGGTGCAGCGTGCCGCTGGCATCCTTCGCGTTCTTGCCGCTCCAGCCGAACCACATGCCGCCGCGCTCCTTCAGCGCGGCCAGCAGGCCCACGGCGAGGCCGCCGGCGCGGCTTTCACCGGGCACGGCGACCCGGTTGGAGACCACCACCAGACGGCTCACGAGGCCTCCTGCCAGGAACGCGACAGGCGCATGGCGGCGGTGATCAGGCCGACGTGCGAGTAGGTCTGCGGGAAATTGCCCCAGGCTTCGCCGCCATCGAAGGCCAGATCCTCGGACAGCAGCCCCAGGTGGTTCCGCTGTTTCAGCAGCAGCTCGAACATCTCGCGGGCTTCGTCCATGCGGCCGATCGCTGCCAGTGCGTCGATGTACCAGAAGGTGCAGATGGTGAAGCTGGTTTCCGGTTCGCCGAAATCATCCGGCGCCACGTAGCGGTACAGCGAATTGCCATGCTTGAGATCGCGGCCGATTGCCTCGACGGTCGCGATGAAGCGCGCGTCCAGCGCATCGATGAAGCCGATATCGGCCAACAGCAGCAACGAGGCATCCAGGCGGTGGCCGTCAAACGTATCGGTGAAGTGGCCGAGCTCTTCGCTCCACGCCTTTTCCATGATGCGTGTGTGGATGGTGTCGGCACGCTCGCGCCAGTAGTTCGCGCGGTCATCGAGCTTGAGGCGAACGGCGATCTTGCACAGGCGGTCGCAGGCCGCCCAGCACATCGCGCTGGTGTAGGTATGCACTTCGGTGCGACCGCGGAATTCCCACAGACCGGCATCGGGCACGTCGTGCAGGGCAAACGCCTGCTCACCCAGCGGTTCCAGGCGCGCGAAGGTGTGCGCATCGCCCGGATCCTGCAGGCGGCGGTCGAAGAACAGCTGGGTCGATGCGAGGACCACGCTGCCGTAGACATCGTGCTGGCGCTGTACCCAGGCCAGGTTGCCGCGGCGCACCGGGCCCATGCCGCGGTAGCCGGACAGGCTGGGCACTTCGTCCTCGTCCAGCTTGGCCTCGAAGCCGATGCCGTACAGCGGCTGCAACGTGCCATCGGTGGTGGCGAGGTTGAAGATGTAGCCGAGGAACTGTTCCATCGTGCGGGTGGCGCCGAGGCGGTTCAGCGCACGCACCACGAAGGCCGCATCACGCAGCCAGCAGTAGCGGTAATCCCAGTTGCGCACGCTGCCGGGCGCTTCGGGAATGGAGGTGGTCATCGCGGCGATGATCGCGCCGCTGTCCTCGTACTGGCACAGCTTGAGGGTGATCGCGCTGCGGATGACCGCGTCCTGCCATTCCAGCGGAATGGACAGGTAGCGCACCCATTCGCGCCAGTAATTGGCAGTGCGCTGGAAGGCTTCCTGCACGTAGCCGCTGATGGAGCGGTTGAGCGATTCATCCACGCCCAGGATCAGGTGGACGGGATGGTTGAGCACGAACGGCAGGCCCTCGCGCACCATGCGCACGGGCACGTCGGTGGTCAGCCGCAGCACGTGCTCGGGCAGGATCCAGCGTACGTGGTTGCTGCCCCAGGTCGATTCGGGCACGCGTGCGCCCCAGTCGGCCAAAGGGCGCGCCAGCACGGTGATGCGCGGGCTGCCGGTGAGCGGGCGTACCTGGCGGATCAGGCTGACCGGGCGGTAGAAGCGGTCGTTCTGTCGCCAGCGCGGGGCGAAATCGAGGATTTCCAGCGAGCCGCCGTGGCTGTCATGCAGCACGGTGCGCAGGATCGCGGTGTTGGTCAGGTATTCCTGCTCGCTGCGGGCGAAGTCTTCCAGCTCGATGGCGAAGTCGCCGCCGGTCTGCTGGTTGGGGCCGAGCAGGGCACAGAAGGTGGGGTCGCCGTCGAACGTGGGCAGGCAGCTCCAGACAACGCGGGCATGTTTGTCGACCAGGGCGCCGAAGCTGCCGTTGCCGACCACGCCCAGATCAAGATCGGGTTGGGTCATCACGCGGTACATCTCGGTTGCGGCCGTGGGGTGGCCGGGTCAATACGCATTCTCACGCAGCCAGGCGTGCACGCTGCGTATGTCGGGCAGCGCGAACACGGCCGCGCTGGGTTCACGTTCGCCGATCAGCACGCTCCAGCCGTGCTGTCCGTTGGCGGCCTCGAAGCCGAACTCATCGGTGAGGTCATCACCGAGGAACACGGGCAGGCGGCCACGGAAGGGCAGGTACTGCATCAGCCGACGCACGGCACGGCCCTTGTCGGTGCCGACGGGCACGAATTCAATCACGTGGTCACCGGGCTGCAGCCGATAGCTCGGTCGGCCGCGGGCATGGCGCTCGGCGAACGTGCGTACCTCGTTGGCCGCATGCGGTGCGCCGCGCCAGTGCAGGGCCAGGCCCGCGCCTTTTTCCTCCACCAGCACGCCGGGGTAGCCATGGGCGAAGCGCATGGCCTGCTGGTGCAGGGCATGCAGCCATTCGGCGGTGTCATCGTCCTGTTCTTCACGCAGCACGCGCCCGTCCTCGCCACGTAGTTCGTGGCCGTGCAGGCCGGCGGCCGGCAGCTGCAGGGGGGCGAACAGCTGGTCCAGCTGTTCCAGTGGGCGGCCACTGACAAGGGCGACCGCGCCTTCGAGCCGGTCACTGATACGGCCGATGGCTTCACGCACATCCGGCAGGAGCTGCACGGCGTCAGGGCGCGCAGCGAATTCTATGAGGGTGCCGTCGACATCGAGGAACAACGCACAGGCGTCGTCCAGCAATGGCGGTGGCGGACGCAGGGGGAGCGGTTCAGCCATACCGACCAGCTTGCCAGCAGCGGCGTGTAGGGCGGGTCGAGGCGGGGCGACAGCTGCCTGACCGGTGGGGGGGGCCCCCGGGGGGGGGGCGGCGGGGGGCCGCCCCCCCCCCCCCCCCGGGGCCGGGGGGGGGGGGGGGGGGGGGGGGGGGGGGGGGGG
>NZ_JACVTV010000039.1:0-35117 GCF_016624625.1 Stenotrophomonas sp. S41
CTCCCCCCCCCCGCGGGGGCCCCCCCCCCCCCCCGCCCCCCCCCCCCCCCCACCCCAGTAGATCCACGCCGTGCGTGGATGCCTTTCATGGCCCACCGCGCAAACGGCAGCCGAGCATGGGCTCGGCGCTACAAGTGCAGCGCGATCGCGGCTTCAATCTGCTGGGGCGACTGGAATCCGGCCAGCCGCTGCCGCTCATCCCCATCACGGAACAGCGACAAGGTCGGCGTCTGCCGCAGCCCAAGCTCGCGGAAAAACGCTTCGCCCAGCACTTCCAGCTGCACGCGCAGCAGGGTCGTGCCCTGCCCCGCCACGCTGTTGGCCACGCGGTGCAGCGACATCTCCAGCATCCGGCAGCCCGGGCACTGGTCCTTGTGGAAATCCACCAGCACCCGAGGGTGTTCGGCCAGCAACTGCTGGAACTGCTCAGGCGTGGTGGCGTCGATGATCTGCATCGTGCGTACTCCGGTAATGGGCCAGGACCGCATCGGTCCAGGCGTCGATGGCCGCGGCGTGGCGTGCGCCATGCGGCATCTGCTCGATTTCCAGCGGCGGGTAGCTGCTGTTGAAATAGCGGATCAGCCGGTGCACGGCGCCGCAGTAGTACTCCTGCCCCCACTGCGTCTCGCCGGTACCGAATACCGCAAGCTGGCGCGGGCGTTGGCCACGCTCGGCGATGCCGGCCACCCAGGCCTTCATCTCCGACGGCGTGCGCCCAGCGTTGTCGGTCCAGCTGCCCAGCAGCACCAGGTCAGCCTCATCGGCAGCCAGCGGGGCAGCAGAACGCAGGTCATCAGCCTCCTGCCAGTGCACCGCATGCCCGGCGGCCAGACAGCGCGCCTGGATCAGCCGGCCCAGCTCGCGGGTATTGCCACTCAGCGAGGCCACCACCACCAGGATGCGCAGCGCCGCGCCGGGTTCAGAGGTCGTCGAAGCCGTTGTCGACGTTGGTCTTCTTGTAACTTGCATTGCGCATCTCGAAGAAGTCGGTCTTGGTCTCGGTGAAATTGTCGGCGTAGGCCTTGATCCACGGCATCACGTTGTCGGTGGTGTCGCTGTACAGGCGCTCGATGCCCAGCATGCCGGCCATCTTGTTGGCGCGGTATTTCACGTAGCGGGTCATTTCCTCCACGTCGATGCCGTCGATGCCATCCAGCACTTCCGACGACCACTGCGTTTCCAGCTCGATGGCATGCTCGAATGCCTGGTGCACGTAGGCCGTCAGTTCATTGGTCTGCAGCTCCGGGTTCTCGCCGATGATCGCGCGGATCAGCTCGCTGATGAACTTGGTGTGGGCCAGCTCGTCGCGGTTGATGAAGCTGATGATCTTGCCGGTACCGGTCATGCGGTTCTGCCGCACCATGTTGTAGAAGTACGCAAAGCCGGAATAGAAGTTGATGCCTTCCAGGATCGACGACTGGATCAGCGACTTCAGCAGGGTCTCGGCGGTCTTCTCACGCATGAAATCGTCATACGCTCCCATGATCGGCGCGTTGCGCTTGATGATGGTCGGGTGCGTGCGCGCGATCTCGAAGATGCGGTTCTGGTTCGGCAGGTCGGTGATCGAGGCCAGCACGTAGCTGTAGCTCTCGTTGTGGATCACCTCCTGCTGGCCGATGATCGCCGCGTTGGCATGCGCGGCCGGGTCGGTGATGTACTCGGCCACGTTGTAGATGAAACGGGTCTGCGGCGAATCGAGCGTGGCCAGCAGGCCGATGATCGAGTCGTAGGCGTTCTTCTCGCGCCCGGACAGCTCGCCGTACTGGCGCGCGTCCAGCTTCATGTCCACCTCGTCGGGGATCCAGAAGTTGGTCGACAGCTCTTTGTAGGCCCGATAGAACGACGGGTACGGGATGTCGTTCCAGTTGAGGATGCCGCTGGTGCGGCCGTTGATGATGCCGGTGCTCCGGTTGGGGTGGCGCGGTTCGAGGATCTTGATGCGGTCGAGGGGGGTTGCCATGGTCTTACCTGCAAGGGGTAGCACCGGGCCATGCCCGGCGGGATGTATGACGGCCGCGCGTTGCGCTCGCCGGGCGTGGCCCGGCGCTACCGTTGCGCGTCAGCTCGAGCACCACTCGCATTCGCTGATGTCGATGTCGTTGGAGCGCACGTAGTACGTGGTCTTAAGGCCCTCGCGCCACGCGCTCAGGTGCAGCTCCAGCAGCGTGCTGGCGCGGATGGTGCTGGGCACGTACAGGTTGAAGCTGATCGCCTGGTCGACGTGGCGCTGGCGACGGGCGTTCTGCCGCACGCTGGCGAACTGGTCGACCTTGTAGGCGCCCTTTTCGTAGTACGGCCACGTTTCCAGCGACAGCCCCGGTGCGGCCACCGGACGGCGGAAGTCCTTCTTTTCCTCGTAGTAGAACGCGCTGTAGATCGGGTCGATCGATGCGGTGGAACCGGCAATCTGCGCGGTGCTCATGTTCGGCGCCACCGCCAGCAGCCAGCCATTGCGCAGGCCGTGCGTTGCAACGTCACGGGCCAGGCTGTCCCAGCCCGCGCCCTCGTAGCGGCGGTCACGGAAGTAGGCGCCGGTCTGCCAGTCGCTGCCGGTGAACATCGGGTAGCTGCCCTTCTCCTTCGCCAGCTGCGCGCTGGCCTGGATGGTCAGGAAGTTGATCCGCTCGAACAGCGTGTCCGACAGCGCCTCCGCTTCGGGCGTTTCCCAGTGGATGCCCTGCTGGGCCAGCAGGTGGTGCCAGCCGAAGGTGCCCAGGCCGATGGCGCGGTATTTGCGGTTGGTGATGGTGGCCTGCGGCACCGGCAGCGCGTTGAGGTCGATCACGTTGTCGAGCATGCGCACCTGGATCGGGATCAGACGCTCGAGCACGTCCTTTGCCAGCAGGTCGTCCGGCGCGGTGATCGCCCGGCCGAGGTTGATCGAGGACAGGTTGCAGACCACGAAATCGCCGGCGCGGCGGGTGGTGACGATCTGGTCGCCGCTGACGATCTCCTGGATCATCCGCGTCGGGCTCATGTTCTGCAGGATCTCGGTGCACAGGTTGCTGGAATAGACCATGCCCGCGTGCTTGTTCGGGTTCTTCCGGTTCACTTCATCGCGGTAGAACAGGAACGGGTTGCCGGTCTCCAGCTGGCTGACCATGATCCGCTTGAACAGGTCGATGGCGCGCACAGTGCGGCGGCTGATGCGCTCGTCGCCCACCAGTTCGGCATAGCGGTCGCGGAAGCTGCCCGCACCGCGTGTTTCATCGTAGAAGTCCTGCAGGTACCAGCCCTTGGCCTGCTTCACTTCGTGCGGGTCGAACAGGTACCAGTCGGCGCGGCGCTCCACCGCCTCCATGAACAGGTCCGGCACGCACACCGCCGTGAACACGTCGTGCGCGCGCAGGCGCTGGTCGCCGTTGTTCAGGCGCAGATCGAGGAAGGCCTCGATATCGCGGTGCCAGATGTCCAGGTACACCGCCACCGCGCCCTTGCGCTGGCCGAGCTGGTCGACCGACACGGCGGTGTTGTTGAGCTGCTTGATCCACGGCACCACGCCGCCGGACGAATTGGGCACGCCGCGGATCGGCGCGCCGCTGCTGCGCACATAGCCCAGGTAGGCGCCGACCCCGCCACCGTGCTTGGACACGCGGGCGATATCGGTGTTGGAGTCATAGATGCCCTGCAGGCTGTCATCCACCGTATCGATGAAGCAGCTGGACAGCTGCCCGCCGACCTTGCCGGCATTGGCCAGGGTGGGCGTGGCCACGGTCATGTACAGGTTGGACAGCGCCCAGTAGGCCTCGCCCACCAGCTGCATGCGGCGTTCCCTCGGCTTTTCGTCCTGCATCAGGTACAGGGCGATGGTCAGCCAGCGCTCCTGCGGCAGTTCGTACACTTCGCGGCTGCCATCGGTGGCGAGATAGCGCGTGGCCAGCAGGTACAGGCCGTTGTAGGCGAACAGCCGGTCGCGCTCGGGATCGATCATCTGCCCCGCCTGCTGCAGTTCGTCCTTCGAATAGCAGCGCAGGATGTCATTGCTGTAGACCCCGCGGTCGGCCAGGCTTTCCTGCAGGCCCACGTAGGAGCCGTACTTCAAGCTGACATCGTAGAAGCGGTTTCGGCTGGCGCGCTTGTACAGCCGGCGCAGGTACATCCGCGCAGCGAACTGCTCCCACTCCGGCGCCACCAGGTCCACGCGCGATTCCGCCTCGCGGATCAGCAGGTCGACCAGGTCATCGGCGCTGATGCTGGGCTTGCGCTCGACCATTGCCTGCACCACGCGGCGGTAGTCGCTCACGTCCAGCTGCGGGAACTCGGCATGCACGCCGTCGATGCTGCGCTGCAGGCGCTCGGCCTCGAACGGCAGGCGGCGGTTGCCGGCTTCCTTGGTGATCCAGGTGGGCACACGTTCGCCACCGGCGCGCATGGCGTCGCCGGCGCCGGCCAGATCGGCCGCGCGGTAGGTACTGTCGGTCATTGTCCTGCATCTCCAGGCACGCACGCCTCGAAGCGTCAATGCCATGGCGGCCCTGCGCGCGATACCGGCGCCCAGGGCAATCGGTTGGTGTGCCATTGCGCGGGAACGTCAGACCGTCGGCGATGAGCCTGCGCCTGCGGCCGGTATCCGGGCCGTGGGGGCGATCTGCGTCCGCACGATGGCGGCCGCGTCGACACGGCAAGCCTTCAGGGGCGGGCCGCGGGACGTTTGCTGCATGTCCGGCGGCGGCGGCTGACCGGGAGTGACGGCCACAACATAGTGGGGATATCGAAGATCGTCAACACAAGATGCGGTGATGAACACATTCCGCGACGATCCGTCGCAGGATGCCGTGTTGCACCACCGACGCCTTGTCGAGCGCGCGCACATCCCCAGATGGAGTGAACATTCCCAACTCATGGATGCATCCATGCGCGCCGCGCTCTATTCCGCCTTCGGCGATCCCGCCACCGTCCTTGCCATCGCCGATGTCGCCCTGCCCGAACCCGGCCCCGGTGAAGTGCGCATCCGCACCACGCTTGCCTCGATCCACAACCACGATCTGCTGACCGTGCGCGGCTTGTATGGCTACAAGCCGACCCTGCCGGCGGTCGGCGGCAGCGAAGCCCTGGGCGTGGTCGATGCACTCGGCGAAGGTGTTGAAGGCCTGCAGGTCGGCCAGCGCGTCGCCGCCGCCTCGGTGCATGCCACCTGGGCCGAGGCGTTCATCGCGCCGGCACGCATGGTCATCCCGATGCCCGACGCCATCGCCGACGAAACCGCGGCACAGCTGATCGCGATGCCACTGAGCGCGCTGATGCTGCTGGAATTCCTGAAGGTGGACGCCGGCCAGTGGATCGTGCAGAACACCGCCAACGGTGCGGTGGGCAAATCGCTGGCGATGCTGGCCCGCGCACGCGGCGTCAACGTGGCCAACCTGGTGCGCAACACCAAGGCGGTGGCGCAGCTGCAGGCGCTGGGCATCGAGCACGTGTTCGACACCTCGCAGGACGGCTGGAAAGACCGCGTGCGTGCAGCCACGGGTGAGGCGCAGGCAGCAGCAGCCGTTGATTCCATCGGCGGTGAAGCCAGCGCCGACCTGGTCGACCTGCTCGGCCTGCACGGCACGCTGGTGTCGTTCGGCGTGATGAGTGGCGAGGCGATGCGTATCCCGGCCAGCGGCCTGATCTACAAGGAAGCCACGGTGAAGGGCTTCTGGGGCAGCAAGGTCAGCCAGGCAATGGCGGTGGAAGACAAGCGCCGCCTGGTGGGCGAACTGCTGCAGCGCGCGGCCAGCGGCGAACTGACCCTGCCGGTGGACGGCATCTTCGCGCTGGATGACATCACGGCCGCCGCGACCGCCAGCGCGCAGTCGGGGCGTGGCGGCAAGGTGCTGCTGCGGGTCTGACGGACCCGCCGTCCGCACCCGCTTTCGTAGAGTCGAGCTTGCTCGACTGCTTCTGGCAACGGCAGTCGAGCAAGCTCGACTCTACCCAGCCACCTGCATCACCGGCTCAGATGCAGGAACTGCAGGTGCCGTTCGTACTGGCTGATGATGTCGTTGATGATCTGCTTGCGGCTGTAGCCCACCAGGTCGTAATCCTGGCTGCCTTCGAACAGATGCACTTCGGCGCGGTAATAGCGCTGGTTGCGCAGCTGCTGCGCGGCGAACGACGGGGTCAGATAACCGCTGAGGATCACCCGGTACTGGAAGTCCTGCTGCTCGCCATGGTTGACCGACAGCTCCATGTCACCGGCCTCGAAGCGCGTGACCACCTCCCAGCCCTGTCCTTGCAGCTGCTCGGCCACCGCTTCCATCGCCGGCTTCACCGTGTCGTCCATGAAGCGGTAGACCTGGTCGCGCACCGGGAAGTGCATGGCCTGGCTCAGGCGCTGGCGCCAGCCCTGGTGGTGGCGGTCGTCGCCGATCAGCGGTGACGGCCGGAACTGCTGCGCGCGCTCGCGGTGCGATTCATCGCTGAAGGCACGGGTCAGGCCCCACATCATCAACAGCAGCACCGCCGAGAACGGCAGCGAGGCCAGCACCACGGCCGACTTCAATGCGTCGATGCTGCCGGCCAGCAGCAGCCCGGCGGTCAGCACCGCGATCACCGTGCCCCAGAACACGCGCAGCCAGCGCGGGCCATCGTCCTCGGGCGCTCCGCCGTGCGAGGACAGCGTGGACAGCACCACCGCCCCCGAATCAGCCGACGTCACGAAGAAGATGAAGCTGACCAGCACGGTCACCGCGATCACCGCCTTGCTCCACGGGTAGCCATCCAGCAGCGCGTACAGCACGGTCGGCGGATCATCCACCGCCAGCTGTGCCAGCTGCTGCTGGCCATGGTGCAGCACCTGGTCCAGCGCGCTGTTGCCGAAGATCGACAGCCACGCCAGAGTGAAGCCGAGCGGGATCAGCAGCACGCCGAAGACGAATTCGCGGATGGTGCGGCCGCGCGAGATGCGCGCGATGAACAGGCCCACGAACGGCGCCCAGCCGATCCACCAGGCCCAGTAGAACACCGTCCAGCCGCCCAGCCATTCCGGGCGGCCGCCGTAGGCGTACACATCGAAACTCTTGCCGACCACGCTGCCCAGGTAATCGCCCAGGTTCTGCATGAGCGTGCTGAGCAGGTACTGGGTGGGGCCGGCGCACAGCATGAACAGCACCAGCGCGATGGCCAGCAGCATGTTGATGTTGGCCATCCAGCGCACGCCCTTTTCCACGCCGGACACCGCCACCGCCACCGCGGCGCCCATCATGCTGGCCACCAGGATGATCTGCACCAGGTTGGAGTGCGGCACGTTGAACAGGTGGGTCAGGCCGGCGTTGAGGTGCAGCACGCCGAAGCCCATGTCCGCACCGATGCCGAACACGGTGGCGACGATGCCCAGTGCATCCACCGTGTAGCCGATGGGCCCGTTGATGCGCTTGCCGATGAGCGGGTACAGCGCCGAGCGCAGCGCCAGCGGCAGGTTGTGCCGGTAGGCGAAGTAGGCCATCGCCATCGCCGCCAGCGCGAACACGCCCCAGCCATGCAGACCCCAGTGCAGGAACAGCAGCTGCATGGCCTGGCGCGCACCCGCCTCGCCGGCGGCCGCATCGCCCTGCGGTGGCTGCAGGTAATGGGTCAGCGGTTCGGAGACGCAGAAAAAGAACAGGGTGATGCTGATGCCAGCGGCAAACAGCATGCCGGCCCACGACAGATAGCTGAATTCCGGTTCGTCATGGTCGGCCCCCAGCTTGATGCCGCCGTACTTGGACAGGGCCACGCCGACCACGAACACCAGGTACAGGGTCATCGCCAGCAGGTAGTACCAGCCCACGTTGAGCGCGGCCCAGTCCTGCGCCTTGACCAGCAGGCGGCCGGCGCCCAGCGGGAACAGGCTGACGAACAGTGCGAAGGCAACGACGACGATCGCAGCGAAGGCGAAGACGGGCCGGAGGGTGCGCACCGGGGTGTGTTGAGGCTCCAGTGCTTCCATCGGCAGCCATCTCCGGTCGATCAGGGATTAGCCGACCGAGTCTGCATGAATGGCAGTGGACGCAGGATGAAGTGCGGGGTCGCGATGACAGCCCCGGGACAGGCCACGCGTGTTACGCGCGCGCCCGGGGCGAACGGTAGTGCCGGCCGCTGGCCGGCAACCGCATTGCAGCGCATCTGCCGGCCATCGGCCGGCACTACCTGTCAGCGGCGGGCCAGCGCGTACTCCAGCGCCGAGCGCACCGCCGCCACCTGTGCCTCGTTGCACTGCGCCGGCGTCGCGCGCGGGCTGTCCGGGTAGACCTCGGTGGTGGTGGTGTACTTCGCACCGGTGATGCCCGCGCACAGCGCCAGCTTCACCAGCGGGTACTCGATGACGCCGTGGGCGACCACCGGCGAGCCGATGATCTCGTTCTTCTCATCGGCCGGGGCGATATGGGTCACCTGCTCGACGGCGGCGATCACTGCCTGCTGGAATGCCGGCTGCGGGTTCTCGCTGTCATCGACCAGGTAGAAGCCATCGGGGATCAGGCCCGGCTCGAACGGCTTGCCATCGCGCGCGGCCAGCGCCGGGCGGAACTCGCTCTCGTCGCTGTCGGTGGTCTCGTGCAGGTCGATGTGCAGCACGAACTGGCCCTGGTACGGGGCGATCAGCTCGATGACCGCCGTCGATTCGCGGGCCGGACCATCGGCGCGGAAGTTGCGGTTCGGATCAATCGCATCATGGTTCCAGCGGTTGATGCGCTCGAAACCCCACGGGTTCACGCACGGCGCCACCAGCAGGTTGGCTTTGCCGGCGTAGTCGGCCGCGTGCTGTTCGAGGAAGTCCAGCGCGCCCATCACGCCGCTGGTTTCATAGCCATGCACGCCGCCGGTGACCAGCGCCGCCGGCAGCGCCGGGTTCCAGTCGCGGCTGCGCAGCGCGTACAGGGTGTAGGTCTCGCCGGCGTAGTCCAGCTGGCCATAGGCCACCTTGTCGAAGCGGTCGGCCAGGGCCTCGATGCGCGGCAGCACTTCCTCGTCATAGCGGCGCAGGCGCTGCTGGCGGCTGCGCCACTGCTCCCGCTCCGCCGTGCCCCACGGCTGGCCAGGGGTTCCGACGGGATAGAAAGCGGCAGTGGACATGGCAGATCTCGGCAGTCAGGAAGCAATCGCCCACTCTAGCACCGCCCTCCGCTGCCGTTCATCCGCAACCCCCGAAGGTGCATTCCATTGGCGAATGGAATCAGCAATAATTCTCATTTACGACCCTTCCGCGCCCATCCGAATGTCCTTCCGAATCCTGACCCCGGCCCGCCTGCCGCTGGCCGCCGCCCTTTCCCTGTGCCTGTCCGCCACCGCCTTCGCGCAGGACAGCGCCACCACGCTGGACAGCATCCAGGTGTCCGGCAGCTGGCTGGGCACCGGCCTGCACGACAGCGTGAAGAGCTTTGCCGGTGCGCGCACCGTGGTCGACCGCCAGCGCATCGACGCCAGCGGCGCGGCCAGCATCGGCGATGCCATGCGTCGCATTCCGGGCGTGCAGGTCACCGACAACTCGGGTACGGCCGGCAGCTCGGTCTCGCTGAACATCGGTGTGCGTGGCCTCACCGGCCGCTACTCGCCGCGCTCCACCGTGCTGCTGGACGGCGTACCGCTGGCGGTGGCGCCCTACGGCCAGCCGCAGCTCTCGTTCGCCCCCACCAGCCTGTCCAACATCGAGTCCATCGACGTGGTGCGTGGCGGCGGTGCGGTGCGCTACGGGCCGCAGAACGTCGGCGGCATCATCAACTTCAGCACCCGCGCCATCCCCACCGAGGCCGGCCTGCACGGCGAAGCGGGCGTGCGCTACAGCGCCAACGACCACGGTGGCGGCGACAGCACCCAGTACAACGCCTTGCTCGGCGGCACCGCCGACAACGGCCTGGGCATGGCCCTGCTGTATTCCGGCCAGGATGGCCGCGGCTGGCGCCAGGGCAGCGACGACCGCTTCGACGACCTGGCGCTGAAGTTCGCCTATGCCATCGACGAGCAGCAGGAGCTGCGCGCCAAGCTGTCCTACTACGATGTGCGCTCGCTGACCCCGGGCGGCCTGACCCGCGCGCAGTACGAGGCCGATCCGTTCCAGAACACCCGCCCTACCGATTTCTGGAAGGGCCACCGCACCGGCATCGACCTGGGCTACACCAACACCCTGTCGGCCGACAGCGAGTTCGAGGTGCTGGCCTATTACAACGAGAGCAACCGCGCCAGCTCGCTGATCAACGCCGCCAACACCCAGCTGACCGTGCAGCCGCGCGACTACCGCGTGCTCGGCATCGAGCCGCGCTACACCCAGCGCCTGCGCTGGGGCAGCACCGTACATGACATCACCGCCGGCTACCGCTTCCTGCGCGAGCGTGGCAACGACCGCAGCTACACCGTGGTCCGCCGCACCGGCGTGGAAAGTGCGATCACCCGCTTCGACAACGCCACCGACGCGCATGCGTTCTACGTGGACGACCGCATCGCCGTCGGCCAGTGGCGCATCACCCCGGGCGTGCGCATGGAATGGATCGACATGGACCGCCGCCAGGCCGGTGGCGGCGCCACCTTCAGCAGCCGCAACGACAAGGCGCTGCCGTCGATCAACATCGCCTACCTGCTGACCCCGCAGCTGACCGTGTTCGGCAACTACACCACCTCGTTCGGGCCGGTGCAGAACATCCAGCTGAACTCGCAGACCGCCAGCAACCCGCTGAACCCGGAAGTGGCCAAGACCACCGAACTGGGTGCGCGCTGGCAGGACGGCGCCCTGCGCGCGGAAGTGACCGTGTTCAAGATGCGCTTCGACAACCAGATCCAGCAGGTGCCGGGCATCACCCCGCCAACCTTCCAGAACATCGGCGCCACCGACCACAAGGGCGTGGAAAGCGCGCTGGAGTACCGTTTCGCCGAGGACAGCGCGCTGGCCGGCCTGGAGCTGTACGCCAACTACACCTGGACCAAGGCCATCCAGCAGTCCGGCGACAACCGCAGCCTGGACGTGCCGTTCTACTCGCGTGACACCGACAGCATCGGCGCCCGCTACGCCATTGCCGCCTGGACGTTCAACGTCTCCAGCACGCACCAGAGCGGGCAGTTCTCCGATGCCGCCAACACCTGGGCCGAGAGCGCCGATGCGCGCGTGGGCCGGGTGCCGGGCGTGCGCCTGTTGAACGCGCAGGTGGCCTGGCAGGTGCCGGGCCTGGGTGACAGCGAGATCGCGCTGGGCGTGAACAACCTGGCCGACAAGGGCTGGTACACCCGCAATGTCGACGGCAACGCCGGGCGCATGGTGGCCGCGCCGCGCACCTTCTACGTGCAGGGCCGCTACCGCTTCTAAGCCCCCCAGCCGCCCGATGCGGTGAGGGCAGCGATCACGGTGGCGGCGTATCATGCCGCCACCATGTCCTCCCACGCTTCGCCATCACGCCTGCATCTGGCGTTCCAGGGCCTGCGCCTGCGCCTGCGCGGCAGCGACCTGTGGTTCATCGCCCTCGCCCTGGTGGTCGGGCTGCTCGCCGGCGGCCTGACCCTGCTGCAATCGGGCATCGCACGCTGGCTCCAGGCCGCGCTGTACGGCCTGGATGAAGGCATCCGGCTGAGCTCCCTGCCCTCGCTGCCGTGGACCGCCCTGCTGGTGCTGCCACTGGGCGGCCTGCTGGTCGGCCTGGTCGCCCTGGCCGCCACCCGCCTCAAGCGCCCCCTGCTCGATGCCGTGGAAGCCAACGCCCTGCACGGCGGCCGCATGTCGATGCGCGACAACCTGATCGTGCTGACCCAGACCCTGATCTCCAACGGCTGCGGCGCCTCGGTCGGACTGGAGGCGTCGTACACGCAGATGGGCGCTGGCAGCGGCTCGCAGCTGGGCCGGGTGATGCGCCTGCGCCGCAACGACGTGCGCATCCTGGTCGGGGCCGGCTCGGCCGGTGCCATCGCCGCCGCCTTCGGCGCACCGCTGGCCGGTGCCTTCTATGCCTTCGAGATCGTCATCGGCGCCTACACGCCGGCCGCGCTGGCCCCGGTGGCCGTGGCCGCGCTGGCCGGCGCGTTCGTGGCCGACCAGGCCGGCATCGACGCCTACCTGCTGCCGGCCGCGTCCACCATCGACGTGCGCGCCGCCGACTACGCCATCTACGGCCTGCTCGGCTGCTGCTGCGCGATGGTCGGCATCCTGGTGATGCGGCTGATCGCCTCGATCGAGGGCACGGTCAAGCGCAGCCCGCTGCCGCTGTGGGGTCGGCCGGTGCTGGGTGGACTGCTGCTGATTCCGCTGGCGATGGCCAGCCCGCAGGTGCTGTCCTCCGGCCACGGCGCCCTGCACCTGGACCTGACCACCCACCTGCCGCTGATCTGGATCGGCGCCCTGCTGACCCTCAAGTGCCTGGCCTCCGGCATCTCGCTGGGCTTCGGCTTCCGTGGCGGCCTGTTCTTCGCCTCGCTGTTCATGGGCACGCTGGTGGGCGCGCTGTTTGCCGGCCTGCTGGCAATGGCCACCGGCGTGCCGGTGATCGATGCCACCTCGGCCGCGCTGGCCGGCATGGCCGCACTCGCCGCCGCCGTGGTCGGCGCACCGATGACCATGGCCATGCTGGTGCTGGAAGGCACCCACGACTTCCTGCTGACCAGTGTGGTGATGAGCGCGGTGCTGGTGTCCAGCACCCTGGTGCGGCAGTGGTTCGGCTACTCGTTCTCGACCTGGCGCATGCACCTGCGCGGCGAGACCATCAAAAGCGCACGCGACGTGGGCTGGGTGCAGAACCTCAATGCCGGGCGGATGATGCGCAAGGGCGTGGCCACCGCACCCGCCGACCTGGACACGGCCTCGTTCCGCCAGCGCTTCCCGCTGGGTTCCGGCGGCCGCGTGATCCTGGTGGACAGCGAAGGGCACTACGCCGGCATCGTGCAGATTCCGCGCATGTACGGCGACGGCGTGAAGCCGGACGCGGTGGTGGGCGACTACGCCGAGAACCGCGACGTCGCACTGGCCGCCAACGCCAACGTGGTGGCGGTGATGCAGCGCTTCGACCAGACCCAGGCCGACGAACTGGCGGTGGTGGCCAGCGATGGCCAGGTGCTGGGCGTGGTCTCCGAAGCCTTCGTGCGCAAGCGCTACGCCGAAGAGCTGGACAAGCGCCAGCGCGAACTGATGGGCGAGCGCGTCGAAGACAGCGATTGACCTTCATCCACGCATGGCGTGGATCTACTGCCACGGACCCGGTTGGTTCAGTAGATCCACGCCATGCGTGGATGGCAGAACCCGCGACCGCTACAGCGCTTCGCCGGCGTCGGCCAGGCGTGATTCGATCAATGCGTACCACTGCTGCAGCGTGTCGATCAGCATGTCCAACTCTGCGTCGGCACGCTGCGCGCGCCCGCTGCGCAGGCAGGCCTGGGCGTCCTGCAGCTGGGTGAGGAACCCGGCCACGGTGTCGGCCTGCAGGATCAGGCCCGGCAGGCGCCGGCCGGGAATGCGCACCACCGAATGGTTGCCGAGCTGGCCATACACGCTGACTGTGGTTTCCGTCTTCATGGACAAGGGCAGGAATTGGGCATTCATCGCGCGCACCATGGAAAAAACCTGGCCCGCCGGCGGACGGAGATGACGGGGGAGACGCATCCACGCCGGCCGGCGGATCAGGGGGGAAACACGGGCGCCGGCAGGGCCGGCGAGGCACTCAGTCGCGCCGGGCGGTGCCGGCGATCTGCACGCGGCGGTTCGGGGCCAGGCACGCGATCAGTTCGCGCTGGTTCTGCTGCGTGCACTGCACGAGGGGGTCGGCGGCGCCGCGTCCTTCCGCGCTGATGGTCTGTGCAGGTACCCCGCCCTGCACCAGCGCCACCCGCACCGACTCGGCACGTCGCTGCGACAGCCGCTGGTTGTAGTCGGCGCCGCCGATACGATCGGTGTAGCCGACCACCTGGATCGACTGCACCTGGCTGGCTTCACGCACCTGTGCAAGCACGCCCTGCACCGCCGACTGGCCGGCCTGGCTGAGCACGTCGCTGTCGAAGCCGAACAGCGCATCGGCCGACAGGCGCAGCGGCTGGGCCGGCAACGGTGCCGGTGCCGCGGCCACCGGCGGCGGCGCGGGTGGATCCAGCACGGCCGCACAGGCCTGCGGCTTCCAGTGCCCGGCCTGGGCGATGCCCTTGCCATCGAACTGCACCTGGAACTGGCAGGTGAAGTACTCCGCGCCCTGGGCGGTGCGGAAGTTGAACAGGTAGTTCCACTGGCGCACGCCCCACATGCCTTCGTTGAAGTGCGGCGTGCCGAGCAGCGCGTACAGCTGGCGCTTGCTCATGCCGGGGGCGAAACGGCGCAGGTCTGCGACGTCGGGATAGGTGCCTTCCTTCAGCGATGCCTTGCTGGCTTCGGGGAAGCTGACCAGTGTGTCGGCGACCGGCGCGTCGCCGGCGGGTGCGGTGCTGCGGCAACCGGCCAGCAGGCCGGCGGCCAGGACCAGGACGAGCGACGCGGCGAACGGGCCGGGGCGCGAAGTGCGTTGGAACGTCATTGGGATTCCCCCTGTCGATGTGGTGGGCACGGCCGGGCTGACGGGCAGCCCGGCCCGGGCACTTACCACTGGATGCCGGCGCCGACGGCTACGCCGGCTTCGCCACGGGTGTTGGTGGAACCGCTGAACTTGTAGATCCAGCGGCCGCCCTCGGAGACACCGGAAATGCCCAGGGCCATGCCGGATTCGCCGTTGTAGCTGCCCGCCGCGAACGAGGCCATGCTGCGGCCCGCTTCACTGGGCTGCGGCAGCGCTGCGGTGGCCATCGCCGAGGCAATGCCGGCCGAGGCACGGTTGTCGGTCTTGCGCAGTTCGCGCTCGAAGCCGCCCATGCGCTCGTCGGTGTAGGCCTTGGACCAGTCCAGGGTCTGCGACATGCCGGCGCGCAGCTGGTCGACGTTGACCGCGTCGGTGCCCGCCGTACCGGCCGCAACGTTGCGCACCGTGGTCGGCCCGCTGGTGCTGCTGCCAAGGGTGACGCTGTTGTAGTTGGTATCGCCGTTGGTGGTAGTGTCATAGCGCAACGTGCCCTGCTGCGAGGCCTGCAGCTGGCGCACGTTGACCGCGTCGGTGGCCTGGGTACCGTCGGCCACGTTGACCACCTGGCGCTCGGCACCGGCGGCGCCGACCGACACGGTGTTGGCACGGTCGGCGACAGAGCCGGCGCCCAGTGCCACCGAGTTGTCGGCCTGCGCCTGCGCACCGTTGCCCAGTGCGGTGGAGTTGGCCCCGGCGGCGGTGGAACCGGCACCACCGGCGGCGGAGTTGGCACCGGTCGCGGCCGGGTCGGCCAGGTTGTTGCTGTTGTTGGCGCGGAAGCTGCCAGCCACGTTGGTGATGTTCTGGATCTTCTGGTCGGTGTAGGCCTTGGACTGGTCGATGGCGTAGTTCACGCCGTTGTTCAGCTGGCCCACGTTGGTCGCATCGTGGTCATCGGAGCCATCGGCCACGTTGGTGATCTTGCGCTCGGCCCCGCTGCTGCCTACCGACACTTCACCGGCCGAATTGCTGCCACCAGCCGCGCCGTAGGCACCGGTGTAGCCGGTCTGCGCGCCGACGCTGGCGACCGAACCGCTGCCCAGGGCCACGCTGTTGTCGGCGCTGGCGCTGGCGCCGTTGCCGACCGCCACGCTGGAGGCACCGGCCGCGCTGGCCTGCGGGCCGACCGCCACGGCTTCATCGCCGGTCGCGGTGGCGGCGGCCGCCGCCGAGTTGACCGCCAGGTACGGGCTGGCGCTGCCGTTGAGGATGCGCTGGTTGAGCGTGCGCAGCGAACCATCGACCGCCGAGAACGCGGCGGTGACGTTGCTGTAGTCGTTGAGCGAGATGCTGCCGTCGGTGGCGATGCTGGAGATGCTGAAGGACGGGGCGGTCCACTGCGAGGTGGTGCCGTCGTAGGTGGTACTGCCGCCGAAGTAGTTGGCGATGGTGGCATGGGTGGCGAACAGCTGGTCGCCGGTGATGGCATCGCTGCTGCCCGCCTGGATGCTGCCGGCCGCCACGTTGGTCAGCCGCACCGCTGCGCCGCCGGTGCCGCTGAGGGTGACCGAATCCATCATGTCGCCGTTTGCATCCACATCGTATTTCACTGCGCGCATGTCCAGTTCATCGGTCTGGTCGACCACGTTGGCCAGCGAGTTGCTCACCGCATCGAAGGCACTGCCCACGTCGTTGTAGCTGCCCTGGCTGATGGTGCCGTTGGCGGCGACGTTGTTGATGGTGTAGGTGGGCGCGGTGACCCCGCCGTTGGCATCGACCGCCGCGCCGCCGCCCAGATGGGTGGCCACGGTCTGGTTGGCGGCGAACAGCTGCGCACCGTTGATGGCCTCGCTGCTGAGCGCGCTGACCTCGCCCGGGCCCAGGTTGCGCAGCGTGGTGGCGGTACCGCCCTGGCCCAGCGTGGCGCTGGCGTAATCCACGCTGCCATCGGCGTTGAGGTCGTAGCGCAGCGCGCCCTCCTCCGATGCCTGCAGCTGGCCCAGGTTGACCGCATCGGTCGCCTCGGTGGCCGCGGCCACGTGGGTGATCTGCCGTTCCGCACCGGCAGCGCCGACGGAGACGGTGTTGTCCCGGTCGGCCAGGCTGCCGGCACCCACGGCGATGCTGTTGGCAGCGGTGGCCTGCGCGTTGCTGCCCACGGCGATGGAATCGGCGCCGGTGGCCACGGCTTCCACGCCGGTGGAGTTCACCCGCAGGTACTTGGTGCCGCCATTGCGGATATCGTTGATCTGCGTGTTGAGGTTGACCAGCGAGCCATCGACCGCGTCGAAGGCATCGGTGGCGTTCTCGTAGGCGCCCTGCGCGATGGCGCCGTCATCGGAAATGGTGCTGATCTCGAACAGCGGCGCGGTGAAGGCGCCGGTGGCCGGATCGAAGGCGGTGCGGCCGCCGAAGAAGCGCGTGATCGCATCGTTGCTGGTGAACAGCTGGCTGCCGTTGACGGCTTCGGTGCTGCCGGCGCTGATCGCGCCCGCCGCCAGGTTGGACAGCGTGGTGGTGCCGGTGCCGTTGCCCAGGGTGACGCGGCGGTAATCCGGGTCACCGGCTTCGTCGAGGTCGTAGGTGACGGCGACGTCGCCGAGCGCATCGATCTGGCTGATCGCGCCCCGCAGCTGCGCGACGTTGACCGCATCGGTGTTGGCACTACCCGCCGCGAGGTTGGTGATCTGCCGTTCGCCACCGTCGGCACTGCCCACCGACACTTCACCGGCGGACACCTGCGCAGCGGTCAGGCCGAAGGCGGTGTAGCTGGCCTGCGCCCCGCGCAGTGCGGCCGAGCGGTAGCCCAGGGCCACCGAGTTGGCCTGGTTCGAGGTGGCTTCGGCGCCGAGCAGGGTCTGCCCGTTGGCGGTGCCGACGGCGCTGTCGCCGACGATCACCGAATGGCCCATGCGCGCGGCGTAGTCGGCGGTGGGGACGCCGGTGGGGTTGGTCGGATCGTTGGTGCCGTTGCCGGGGAAGGCGATGCTGGCATCGACCTGCGGCAGTTCGTGGCGCGCATTGGCGCCGATCACCACTTCCCGCGAGCCATTGGCATAAGCACCGTCACCCATCAGCACCTGGTAATCCTGTGCCGGGTTGACCGCCCAGCAGGAGATGTTCGCCAGGCCGATGTCCAGGCACTTGGCCGCCCAGTCCGGCGCCTGGTCCGGCAGCAGCAGGCCGAGCAGACCGCCCGGGTTGCCGTTGTTGATGTTGTAGATGTAGCTGTCCGACGTCACGCCACCGATCAGGGTGAGGTGCGAGTTGCCGCCGGTGACCGCACCGCCCAGGCCATTGAGCGTAGTACCGACCGGGGTGGCGTTGACCAGCGGAAGGCCCAGCACGTTGACCGTCGAATACGTCTGCATGACGTTGGCGGTGCTGACATTGAGGTTGCCGTTGGTCAGGTAGCCGGTGCCACCGAACAGGCTGGCGGTGGTCGGGCCGATCAATGAGCTGAGACCACCAACCAGGCCGCCGGTGCCGACGATCACACCAGCATTGCGGTCGACGGCCACGGGAGCCTTCGGGCTGTCTGCCGGGATCGGCGACGGCTGGGTCAGGCCGAGCCCGCCCAGCGTGTTGCCGAGCAGGCCACCCACCGCACCGCCGAGGTTGCCGACCGTGCCGTTGAGATCGCCGTTGACCAGGCTGCCGACGGCGCCACCGACACCGTCCAGCGCACTGCCGACGCCGGTGAGCAGGCCACCCAAGCCCAGCGAACTGGTCTGTGCGCCGACCACCGAGGTGCCGGCCAGCTTCAGGTTGCGGTCGGCGATGACGGCTTCGCCATCGGGGCCGAGCACGCGCACCTTGCCCGCGACGGAGCCATCGAGCCCGGCGGTCAGTGCGCGATCTTCGGTTTCACCCGGCAGCTCTTCCTTCGCCGGCAGCGTGGCCGACGCCGTCGCGCCGACTTGGCCCTGGCCTTCGATGGCATGGCCGGCCAGCGCCAGCTTCGCATCGACCTGGCCATCGACCGCGGCCTTCAGGCCGGACAGTGAAGTGGTAGGCGTCGCCGCAACATCGGCGGCAACGGCAGCCTTGGTATCAAGACTGGCGACCTGCGTACCGGCCACGCCCACCTGCGCCTTCGCGGCGGCGGTGGTGGACAGTGCCAGCGGTGCCTGTGCCTGCGGCGCCAGCTGCGCACCGAGCGCGGTGTCGACACGGGTGCTGCTGCCCAGCCCGACCGAAGCGCGCACATCGGCGGCCACGACGGGTGCGGCCACCTGCTGCGGCGTGTTGCCCGCACCCAGCGACACCTTGACGGTGGCCGGCAGCACATCGCGCACGACCGGCAGGCCGGTGGTGCTCAGCTGCAGGCCGATGCGTGCATCGGTACTGATGGCCGGGCTGGTCTGTGCCTGGCGCGCAGCGGCGGCGAGGGCCACTTCCGCATCCACCTTGACCGGCATGGTCTGGGTGTACTTGGCCGCCAGCGCCTGCAGGTCGCGCAGCGACTGGTTGGCTTCACTGGCGGCAGCGGTACCGCTGGCAAGGACACTCAGCAGAGCCAGGGCCAATGCACTGGGCACCAGCAGTTTCGATTGCGGATCGCGGAGCGTTGTCGCTCCACCATCGCCGGTGGCCAGTTCCGAGGCCACAACAAGAGCATTGAGCTGGCGGTTCCATACACGCCGGTAAATGCGGTTCATGAGCACTTCCCCCGTTGACGAACGACGTGAAATTCAGTGGGCATGCCGGTTGGCACGTGACTGATATTTCAGCGTCTTCAACGTGGGCGGGGCACTTCATTCCGGCAGGGCAATCGCGCATTCCGGCAAAGCCACGGGCGGATTCGGCAGGCGGATATGCAGATTCGGCAGCGCGCCTGTTTCAGGCCGGCTGGCCCATCTGTGCCGGCGAGCGCATCAACGTGTCGCGCGGCAGTTCGCCGAACACCTTGCGGTAATTGTCGGCAAAGCGCGAGAGATCCCACAGGCCACAACTGAGTGCGATGGCCTTGACCGAGCGGCGGCTGGAGTCGGCCATCGACAGGCTGCGGCATGCGGCGCACAGCCGAAGCATCGACAGGTAACGGTTGGGCGACACGCCGAACAGATCCTCGAACGCGTAGCGCAGGCCACGTTCGCTGACGCCGGCCGCATCACAGATTTCATTCATATAGATGTTGCGCCGTAGGTTGAGGCGCATGAAGTTCTCGGCACGCTGCGCGATGAGGTAGTGCGTCCGCCGCGCGCGGGTGAAGCCGGGGCGATCGGCAGGCCCGGCCGCCAGCAGCGCCTGGATGTGTTCATGCAGCAGGCGGTCGGTTTCTTCCGGCTGCAGTGGCGCACCCTGCCCCAGCTGCGCGTGCAGCTGCAGGTAGTGGTTGGCCAGCGCCTGGCTGTCGACGGGCAGCTGCACCAGGCTCAGGGCCTGGCCGGCCGGTGGCGTGCTGCGCAGGCTCAGTTCGGTGAGCTTGCGCTGCACCCGCGCCACGGGCAGCAGCATGACGGTGATCTGGGTGCCAGCGCTGAGCGTGAACTCACTGATGCCTTCAGGCAGCACCGTGAACGACATGCCCGCCACCATCGGCACGCCGTGGCACCAGCTCTGCACTTCATCGGTGGCATGCACGAAGCCGAGCATCGCCCAGTCCGGCGGCAGCATGAAGCGCCCACGGCAATGGAAGCCGCAGGTGATGCTGCAGAACAGCGCTTCATCGTGCACGCGCGAAGAGAAGGCAGCCTTGGGTCCGTTGCCGTCGAGCAGCAGCAGTTCCACATCGCAGACGCGAAGCACGCCGCTCAGCGTCGCCAGGTCGATCGACCGGAGTTCGCCGCCGTCGAGCTGGCCGCCTTCGATATCGCCCACCCCACCTTCCATGACAGTGTCGTCCCCCATGAGTCCGTATCCGCCGCCCCCACTGCCTGACAGGGCGCGCGCCGCAATCCATTCATCGTGCCGTAGCGAGCCCTGCCTGCACTGCGGCCGGCTGCCACGGGTACGTTTCGATTGCGTTGGAGTATTGCGTGTAAATGAGCGCCCGTAAACAGTGATGCATTACGTAAACCATTAATGTTCAGTCTTTCGAAATGTAGCCGCGAATGGCACGGAATTCGCATGCAGCAAGGCTTCCCGGCGATTTTCTCGATCCAAATGAACGGATTTGTCGGGTAACGTTTTTCCTTCACCTGAACGGCCGTTTTTCTTCACGCGAAAATGGCTTTCTGCCGAATTTGCATATTGATTTGGCTTGCGGCACCGCGCCATTCGGGCAAGAGTCGATGCCATGGTGATCCGGCCACGCGACATCGGCCTCAGCCAGGGGGAAACATGCAGACGCACGCCACCCGCATACAGCCGACCCGCGGCAGGACGCCGCGCGATGGCGCTCGTGTGCAGGCTGCTCCCGGGGACAGGGATCACGTTGATTGACCATGGCGGGACTGTCCCGCCATGTCCCCCTGCCAGGATGGCGGGGGTCCATGGATGGACCCGGTGGAGCCGGGCGCCCATTCAACCTGGGTAATACACGAAAACCTGACTGGTATAGGGAGACAACCGTCATGAACGCATCGATCCGCAAGTTCCTCAACGAAGAAGACGGCGTGACCGCGCTGGAATATGGCCTGCTGGCGGCAGTGATTGCCGGCGTGATCATCGCCGTCGGTGGCGACCAGATCACCAAGTTCTTCCAGAAGCTCTTTACGAACCTGACCGATCTGGCCAACAAGGCCGCAGGCGCCGGCCCGTAATCCGCGGCGCCACGGTCCGCACGCGGCCCACGCGGCCGCGGCTGCGGATCGCTGAAAGAACTGAAAGTGCTGAAACAGAAACGGTCCATTGATGGACGCTGAGGGTGTGGGATGACGTTACTGGGGCTGTTGGCCATGGGTTTGAGCCTGCGCATCGCGATCAGCGATCTGTATGCCCGCCGTGTCCCCAATGCCTGGCTGGTCGGAGCGTGCGCGCTTGCCCTCCCGTTGATTGTCGCCGGTCAGTTTTCCGGCCCGCACCTGCCATGGTGGGGGCACCTGCTGGGCGCCGCGCTGGGGCTGGCATCGCTGCTGCCTTTCTACGCGCTCGGCTGGATGGGCGCCGGTGACGTCAAGTTCTTCGCCGTGCTGGGGTTGCTGCTGGGCTGGAATGCCCTGCTGCCGATCTGGATCGCCGCAAGCCTGGTGGCAGGCCTGCACGCGGTGCTGGTGATCAGCACGCGACGGCTGATGCCCTGGGTATCGCCACGCCTGCAACTGCACTGCGCACGTTGGAGTGCGCACTGGCAGGCGCGCCCGGCCATCCAGGACATGCACCTCGCCCGCCAGGGACGCCAGGGCATCCCCTACGCCGCCTATCTCGCCTTCGCCGCCATCGGCTGGGTCGCGGCCTCGACCCTGGGAGTACTGCCATGAAGACGATCCGATCCCAACGCGGCGTCATCACCGTCGAGTACGCACTGATGATGATGCTCGGCTTCCTTCCGCTGCTGATGCTCACCTTTTCCGGCGTGATGATCATGGCCGCGCAGCAGACGCTGGCGACCGCATCGGCCGAAGGCGCGCGCGCATCGCTGCGCTTCGGCAGCACCGCCGAACGTCGCGTCGCCGCATGCTCGGCCGCACGCCGCTCGATGCAATGGCTGCTGCGCTTCTCGGGCCAGGAGCCTGACTGCAGCGCGGCCAGCAGCACCGGCGCCATCGTGGTCTCGCCGCCGGCGGCGTGCAGCGGCCTGGCCAGCGCGCAGTGCGTGACCGTCACGGTCAGCTACGACTATTCCAGCCACCCCTTCCTTCCCGGCACCGGCACGCTGTACGGCTGGGTGATGAAGGCCCCGATCCGCAGCGTTGCGGTCGCCCAGCTCGATCTCGGCAGCAACTGACGATCGGTTTCAGGAGATGGTTCCATGCTCAAGTTGACCCGCATCGCCGCCGTCGCACTGATCGCCCTGGCCGCGCTGCTTGCGGTGGTGGCGTTCATGGTGGGGCGCAAGCCCGCCACCACGGCGACCGCGCCCATGGCGGCCTCGACCACCGATGCACGCACCATCACCGTGGTGGAAGCCGTGGCACGACTGCCGGCCGGCGAACCGATCCGCGCCGATGGCGTACGCCTGGCCCAGCGCACCAGCGCCGAACCGGGCGCCTCGTCCGACCTGGCCGCGGTGCTCGGCAAGGTGCCGGTGCAGGACATCGCCGAGGGCACCACGGTCAGCCGTGGCCTGCTGGCGCAGGGCTTCTCGCTGCAGCTTCGCCCCGGCGAGCGCGCGTTGGCGGTGCCGGTCGATGAGCTGGTGGGTGCGGGCAACCGCATCCTGCCGGGCGATTTCGTCGATGTCTTCCTCAACCTGCGCAGCGCCAACAACAGCGCGAACGGCCAGCCGGAGCCGGCGCAGACCCGCCTGCTGCTGTCCCGCCTGCGCGTGCTCAGCTATGGGCAGCAGGACATCGCCGTGGACACGGCCCAGGCCGGCGCTGAAAACAGCGGCAGCCCGCAGGGCGACGACCCGCGGGCCGCGGACATCACCGGCAGCGCCAGCACGGGCAGCCGCAGCGACACCGCCCAGCCTGCACGCAGCGCGGTGCTGGCGGTGCCGGTGGACGAAGCCAACCGCCTGCTGCTGGGCGCGCAGCAGGGCAAGCTGTTCCTGGCACTGCGCAACCCGGCCGACGCCGGCCTGCCCGACGTTGCCCTGTTCCCGCAGGCACGTGGCGTGCTGGATCCGCTGCGCGGCCTAGACAGCGAACAACAGGAAGCGCTGCAGCGCCCCGAGAACAACGCCTACGCCGGCATCGACGGCGACGGTCTGGCCGGCGGCGCTGCCCGGCCGCGGCCGGTGGCCGAAACGACGCCGCGCCCGGCCGCACCACGACGCGCCGCCGCGCGCCCGGCCGGCATCGAGATCATCCGTGGCGACAGTGCAGCCCCCCGCGGTTCCCTTTGACCTGCCCCGAGACCTTCCATGACCGTACATCGCCCGCATCCTCGCCCGACCGCCCGCCAGCGATGGCTGGCCCTGCTGCTGGTGCTGCTGGCGCCCGGCACGGGCGTGGCGGCAGATGAGCTGGTGCTGCAGGCCCGCGAACAGCGTCCGTGGACGCTGCCGGCCGATCTCGAACGGGTGGCGATCGCCGATCCGGGCGTCGCCGACGTGGTGATGCTGCGCGGCCAGCGCCAGGCACTACTGGTCGGCAAGGCGCCCGGCACCACCACCCTGCTGCTGTGGCACAAGAAGCAGGGCGAACCGCAGCGACTGCAGGTGCGGGTGCAGAGCGCCGTGCAGGGCGCCGCGGATGCCGGCCGCAACGGCCTGGTGTTCACCCAGCAGGACCAGCAGGGACTGCTGCAGGGAAGCAGCGACACCATGCTGACCCACATGCAGGAGCAGAAGACCGCGGCCATGGCCCTGGGCAAGGACGGCATGCTGGCCGACGCCTCCACCATCGCCAGTGGCGGCGTGGTGCAGGTGGAAGTGAAGGTGGTCGAGTTCAACAAGACCGCGCTGAAGCAGATCGGCATCAGCTTCCAGAATCGCAACGGTGGCTTCGCCTACGGCTTCGCCCGCCCCGGCGGCATCCTGCCGGGCAACACCGGCGTGCTGCCGGGAATGACGGAAGGCGGCAGCAGCAATGAAGCAGAGTCGCCGATCTCATCCGCATTCCGGCTGGTGTTCGGCTCGACCAAGGGCCTGTGGAATGCCGACGTCGACCTGCTGCAGAGCAACGGCATGGCCCGCGTCCTGGCCGAGCCGACCTTGGTCGCATTGTCCGGGCAGAGTGCGAGCTTCCTCGCCGGCGGCGAGCTGCCGATCCTCGAGCCGCAGGGCCTGGGCACCACCACCGTCACCTACAAGCCCTTCGGCATCGGCCTGACCGTCACCCCCACCGTGCTGTCGCCCAACCGAATCGCACTGAAGGTGGCGCCGGAAGCCAGCGACCTCGACTACACCAACGCCATCGCCCTCAATGGCGTGCAGATCCCTTCGATCAGCACGCGCCGCGCCGACACCACGGTCGAGCTGGGCGACGGCGAAAGCTTCGTCATCGGCGGCCTGGTCAGTTCAACGGTGGCGTCCACGGTGAACAAGATCCCGATGCTGGGCGACCTGCCGATCATCGGTTCGTTCTTCCGCAACCTCGACTACAAGCGCCAGGACAAGGAGCTGGTGATCATCGTCACCCCGCGCCTGGTGCAGCCGCTGGCACGCAACACCGAACTGCCGCTGCCCGGCGACCGCGAGTCGCGCCCGCACATGCCCGAATGGGGTGCGTGGCTGCTGGGCCCGGTCAGCCAGGACCCGGTGCCAGGCTTCTCGCGCTGACCCGATGCTGCCGACCCCACGCCCATGCCCTACGCCACCGCCCAGCCACTGCATGCCACGGGACCAGCGATGAACCTGGTCCTGTACGGCATTGATCGTGAACTGCTGCCGCGGTTGGCGCTGCGGCTGCCGGCATCGGCGGTGCTGCACTGGCAGGACAGCACGCAGCCGACCTCGGCACAGGACCTGCAGCGGGGTGCCAACAGCCTGGTGCTGCTCGACTTCCGCCCGGAGTACGCGGCGTCTTCGACCGTGCTGGCCGAGCAGCTGCAGCAGGCCCAGCCCGACCTGAACCTGATGGCCGTGGGGGCCACCGGCACCGGCCAGGTGGAAGGCGTGGTGATGGCCCTGCGCGCCGGCCTGCGCGATGTGCTCGACCTGGACAGCGACAACGGTGCAATCGAAACCGCCCTGCGCCGGGCGCTCTCGCCGCGCACCGCCGCCGCCCCGCAGCCGTCGCACCGCGCGCGGTTCGTGCTGCTGCTTGGCGTCCGCGCTGGCGTCGGCACCAGCACCCTGGCCGCACATCTGGCCGTGCTCGCCCAGCAGCAGCGCAGGCACGCAGGCGACGATGCCACCGGAACCGACGGCCTGCTGATGGAACTGGCGCAGCCGGCGGGCGATCTCGCGCTGTACCTCAACCTCGACAGCCGCTTCCACTACGAAGATGCGCTGCGCAACGCCAGCCGCATCGACGCCACACTCGCACGTACCGCAATGGCCCGGCACACCAGCGGCCTGGTCCTGCTCGACCGCGCCAGCGGCAGCGATGCGGTGCCGCCCTCCGATCCCGGCGCGCTGCTGCAGCGCCTGCGCGGGGTTTTCACCAGCGTGCTGTGCGATGCCGGCGGTTGCCCGCTGCGCCAGCTGCCGCCGCTGCTGCTGGAACAGGCCGACGAGATCTGGCTGGTGGCCGACACCGCCATTGCCACCCTCGTCTCGCTCGACCATGCCCTCAAGCACCTGAGCGGACAGCGTGAACGCGAAAGCCGGCTGCAGCTGGTGGTCAACCGTCATGACGAACACAGCGGCCTGGCTCCCGAACAGATCGCACGCCGCTTCGAACTGCCGCTGCTGGCCACCCTGCCCGAGCGCCCGCGCGTGCGGGCCGCGGCCAGCCACGGCCATCTGCTGCTGCAGGATGCCCCGCGCGATCCGTACCTGCGCGCCCTCGCCCCGCTGGTGGCGCGACTGGACCCGGCCGCCGGCCCGGCCCTGCCGCCCGGCCTGCGGGAAAGACTTGCCCTTGCCCTGGGTGGAACGCCATGGAAGACAAAGTGACCCTGTTTCCCAATGCCATGGCGCGCGCCGTGCTGCCTGACAACGCACCGGCCAACCCGCCGTTCGCGCAGACCGAGCAGTACCAGAAGGTGCTGTCGGCCGCGCATGAGCACCTGCTCAACAGCATCGAAGACGAGCGGATCGACATCGACTCCTGGGCGCCGGACACCATCGCGCGCTGGGTGCAGGTGCAGACCGTCAGCTTCATCCAGGAGTGGCGCATCCCCATCAACGAGGAGGAGATGCAGGCCGTCGCCCAGGGGCTGGTGAAGGAGCTCACCGGTTTCGGCCCGCTGGATGACCTGCTGCACGACCCGACGATCGAGGACATCCTGATCAACGGCTTCAAGGACGTGCATGTCTCGCAGGGCGGCGTGCTGCGGCGCGCGACCCAGCGCTTCACCGACGACACCCACCTGCTGCGCATCCTGCGCCGCATCCTGGCCCCGATCGGCCGCCGCCTGGACGACTCCAATCCGATGGTGGATGCGCGCCTGCCCAACGGCGGCCGCCTCAACGCCATCATCTCACCATTGGCCGTGGACGGACCGATGGTGTCCATCCGCAAGTTCCGCAAGGATCCCTTCACCCCGGACGAGCTGCTGGCCAAGGGCACCTTCGACGCACCGATGCAGGCGCTGATCAAGGCCATGGTGCTGGGCCGCTGCAACATCCTGGTTTCCGGCGGCACCAGTTCGGGCAAGACCTCGCTGCTGAACGCGCTGACCAGCTACGTGCCGGAAACCGAGCGCGTCATCACCGTGGAAGACACCGCCGAGCTGTCGCTGAACCACCCGCACGTAGTGCGCCTGGAAAGCCGCGTGGGCGGTGCCGATGGCCATGGTGCGGTCGGCATCCGCGACCTGGTGCGCAACAGCCTGCGCATGCGCCCGGACCGCATCGTGGTGGGCGAGGTGCGTGGCGCCGAGGTGCTGGAAATGCTGCAGGCGATGAACACCGGCCATGACGGTTCGATGGCCACCATCCACGCCAACTCGCCACGCGACTGCCTGTACCGCATCGAGATGCTGGCCGGCTTTGCCGGCTTCCAGGGCAGCGAGGACAGCCTGCGCCGGCAGATCGCCAGTGCGATCGATTTCATCGTACAGATCGCGCGACTGCCCAGTGGCCGCCGCGTGCTGGTGTCGATCACCGAGATCACCGGCGTCAGCGACAACCTGATCACCACCCAGGAGATGTTCCGCCACGAAGTGCAGGTGGACGCGAACGGGGCGGAGGTCAACCGCTGGATCGGCCTCGGCTTCCAGCCCCATTCGCGCAAGCTGGAGCCGTTCCGCCAGCAGCTGCGCGAGTCGCTGTACAGAGACTTCTGAGATGGGTACCGCCGCGCTCCTGCTGCTGAGCATCGTGGCCGTGCTGCTGGCCGCGGCCGTATGGCTGTGGGGCACCGCGCACGGCCGCCAACAGCGCCAGACCTCGCTGCAGCACGCCGAACAGCAGCTCGGCCGCGGTGGCAGCACGCCGCTGCCGGCTGCCGATCCCGCGCGTGCCGCGCCCGCAGCAGCCAAGCGCGCCCTGCCCTGGGACGCTCTCCTGCAGCGCGCCGGCCTGGAGCCGGGCTGGAAGCTGCCACTGCTGCTGCTCGTGCCGGGCATCGTGCTTTCGGTCGTCGCCGTGCTGCGCCTGGGTACGCTGTGGATGTTCCCGCTCACGCTCGGCCTGTACCTGCTCGGCTGCGGCCTGTGGATCGTCCGCCGCACCACACGCCTGCGTGCGCGCCTGCTGCACCAGCTGCCGGATTTCCTCGACAACCTGGTGCGCCTGACCGCGCTCGGCAACAGCCTGCAGATGGCCTTCCAGACAGCCTCGGTGCAGACCACCGCGCCGCTGCGCGGGATGCTCGACACCACCGTGCGCTACGCGCGCAGCGGCATGGACCTTGACCGGGCGCTGGGCTTGGCCGCGCAGCCGTACCAGATGGACGTGCTCAAGGTGCTTGCCGTGGTGATCGGCGTCAGCGTGCGCATCGGCGGACGGTCCGACCAGATCCTGCAGCGCATGGGCGATTTCATGCGCGACCTCGAGCAGGCGCAGCAGGAACTGGCGGCGACCACCTCGGAAACGAGGATGTCGGCCTGGGTGCTGGGCCTGCTGCCACCGGCCTGCGCCGTGCTGATGGCGATCAGCAGTCCCGATTTCTTCCAGCCCGTGCTGCACGACCCGCTGGGCCACAAGGTGCTGCTGATGGCCCTCGGCCTGGAGCTGGTCGGTGGCTTCCTGCTGTATCGACTGGCGCGCTCGCTATGACTACGCATCTGTACCCGGGAGACCTGCGATGAGCGCCGCCACCTGGTGGATGCTGGCCCTGCTGGTGCTGGCCGCAGGCGTGGCCCTGCTCGGCCTCGGCGGCTGGGTGCGTGGCAACCGCGAAGCGCGCACGGCCGCGACCCTGCAGACCGCACTGCGCCCGCGTGATGCCGCACCGCCGGAGCCCGCGCCTGCGCGCGACTCCTTCGGCTGGCTGCAGCAGCTCGGCCAACTGTTTGCCGGTGGCCGCCTGGAAGCCGCGCTGCTGGCCAATGAAGACCGGCTGCTGCTCGACCTTGCCGGCTGGAACACGCGACGTGGCACCGCCATCTACCTCGCCCTGCGGCTGATGCTGGCCGTGCTGGTGCTGGTGGCCGCACTGGCAATGAGTGACGCCACCGGCGTGTCACGCCTGATGGTGGTCATCGCTGCGCTGGCGGCGGGACTGCTGCTGCCGAAGTTCGCGCTGTCGAGCTGGGTGGCGCGGCGGCGCCGCGCGGTGTCCAACGAACTGCCGCTGCTGATCGACCTGCTGCGCCTGCTGCAGGGCGTGGGTTTCAGCATGGACCAGAGCCTGCAGACACTAGGCGACAAGCTGCGCGATGCGCTGCCCGTGCTGGGTCGCGAGATCCAGGAAGCGAACACCGCCTATTCGCTCGGCCGCACGCGCGCGCAATCGCTGCGCCGCCTCAGCGAGGTCTACGGCGATGACGACCTGTCCAGCCTCGTGCAGCTGATCCTGCAGGTGCATGCGCATGGCGGCGCGGTGCAGGAACCGCTGCGGCAGTTCAGCGCGCGCCTGCGCGAACAGCGCCGCAACAGGCTGAAGGAAAAGGTCGGAAAGCTCTCGGTGAAGATGACCGTGGTGATGATGCTGACCCTGCTGCCGGCGCTGATGCTGGTGCTTGCCGGCCCTGCGCTGGTGGCGCTGGCCAATACCTTCACCAAGATGGGATGAACCTCATGCCTGCGCTTCGCCCCGCCTACCTGCTGTGCGCCCTGGCCGTGCTCGCCGGCTGCGCCTCGACCACCCCGGCCTATCGCCAAGGGCCCAGCCTTGCCGAGCCGACGCCGGCACCGCAGGACAGCCGCAACACCTACCTGGAACTGATCGCGCGCATGCAGCAGCAGGGCGCGTGGTTTGCCTCGCTGGCCCATGTCGATGCCTATCGGCAGCGCTTCGGCGATGCGCCCGCGTTGCGCCTGCTGCAGGCCGACGCCCTGCGCGAGACCGGCCAGGCCGACGCGGCCGCCGACATCTATCGCAGCCTCGATTCCGGCGCCCAGGCCGCCGCTGCCGCGCACGGCCTGGGCCTGATCGCAGCGCGCCGCAACGATGATGCCGCCAGCGAACTGGCGCTGGCGCGCGCTACCCGCCTGCAGCCGTTGAACACCGACTACCTCGGCGACCTGGGCTATGCACGCCTGCGTGCCGGCCAGCTGGAGCAGGCACGCGAACCACTGGCCAAGGCGCTGGAGCTGCAGCCGGGCAATGCCAAGGCGACCGCCAACCTGGCCCTGTGGGCCGTGCTGCGCGGTGATGCGGCAACGGCCGAGCGGCTGGCGGCGCAGGCCCAGCTCAGCCCGGACGTACAGCGCAGCATCAGCGAGCAGGCCCAGCAGATCCGCGCACGTTGGCAGCAGCGTGACGCCGCGCGCAGCACGCCGGCAACCGCCCCCGTTGCAGCGGCGCGCACCGCCATGCCCACCCGCGTGGCTGTGCCCGGCCGCATTGCCGCCGAATCCCCACGCGCCGAGCGCGACGATCGCCTCGTCCCGCGCCTGCCGCCGTCCATGCTTGAACGCTTCGGCAGTGCCGACCACCCCACCGGGAACACGCCATGACCGCTTCCATTTTCCTGTTCCACCCCCGCATGGCCCTGGCCGCCACATGCCTGCTGTGGGCTTCGGCCAGCGCCGCGCAGTCGCCGCAACCGCCGCTCACCGGACAGATGATGGGCGGCCCTCTGCCCGCAGCGCCGGCCCCCTTACACGCGCCACCGTCGGCACCGGCCCAGCAGCTGCCCACCGTGGATCTGACCGCGCCTGCAGTGGCGACGACTGCCTCCGCCATCAGCACGCAGGTCGCACCGCCGGCCGCCCAAAGCACGGCCGCCCTGGTGCCGACCGGCAACGGCGCGACCGTGCGCCACCTGTTCCAGCTGCAGGCCTCGGGCACTCAGGCCGGCGCCCGCCTGCCGATCCTCGGTGACCAGGCCACGGCCAGCTATGCGCGCTACCTGAAGAGCTTCGAGCACGAAATTCCGGAGTTCTTCGAAACCGACGTCACGCCCGCTTCCGGCGCATCCGGTTCCGGCCGCTGAGGACTCGACCATGAGCCGTGCGCCGCGCACCCTTGCCTTCCACCAACGCGGTGGCATGTCGGTCACCATGATGCTGGTGCTGGTCTCGCTGGTGGCGATGCTCGGCCTGGTGGAAGTGGGCTACCTGCTCTGGGCCAAGCGCGATGCGCAGAAGGTGGCCGATCTGGCCGCCCTGGCGGGCGCGCAGCGCCTGGACCTGTGCACGTCCGGCAACACCGACAATGCCGCCGCCCGCCACAACGCACTGCAGGAAAATGGCTTCGGTGGCCAGCTGGAGGTGAGCTGCGGCAACTGGAACGCCAACCACGCCAGCGCCGATCACTTCCTTGCTGCCGTCAGCGCGGAGAACCCACGCAATGCGGTGAAGGTGGTGGCGCATCGCAGCGTGCTGCCGTTCTTCGGCATCAATGCGCAGCTGCCGACGGTCAGCGCCCAGGCCGTGGCCAAGCGCACCGCGCCGTCCGCGGTGTTCAGCGTGGGCTCGCAGCTGCTGCGCACCAATGGCGCCTCGCCGCTGATGTCCACGCTGCGCCTGGTCGGCCTGGATGTAAGCAACGCCACCGTGCTGTCCTACGACGGCCTGGCCCAGGTCAGCGTGACCCCGTCCGGCCTGCTGAAGGCACTGGGCATCCCGGTGGAGGCCAACCTGAGCGTGGCAGACTTCAACCGCCTGCTGTCGGTCAACAGGATCTCGCTGGCACAGCTGGTCGATGCCACTGCCGTCGTGCTCGGCCGTGACAGCGTGGCGGCCGCGCAGCTGCGTGCGCTGGGCAGCCTGGTGTCGACCGGCCTGGACATCAACCAGGCCAACATCACCCTCGGCAGCCAGACCGGTGGTGGTGGCCTGTTCGCCGAAGTGATCGCGCCGGATGGAACCATCGGCAGCGCGCTGGAATCGAAAATCAACGTGCTGGACCTGCTCAATACCGGCATCTCCATCGCCAATGACAACAATGGCCTGCAGGTCCGCGGTCTCAACCTGCTCGGCATCGAGGCCAAGGCCGGCGTGATCGAGCCGCCGTCCATCGCCATCGGCGGCATCGGTGCGCGCGCCTACAACGCGCAGGTGCGGTTGATGGTGGACGTCGACAGCAACCGCGTGCCTGCCATCGGCGCATTGCTGTCGCTGCTGGGTACGCGCCTGCACCTGCCGCTGCACGTCGATGTCACCAACGCGATGGGCACGCTGACCTCGATCCAGTGCGGCGCCACACCGCCCACTGCCACGGTCAAGGTGGATTCGTCGGTGCTGCGGGCGTGCGTCGGCAGCGTCAATGCCGCCGATGTCTTCTCCAAGAGCAATGTCTGCGATGCGACGCTGCAGAACGCCCAGCTGCTGACCCTGCTCGGCCAGCCGCTGATCAACAACAAGATCACCCTGCCGGCGCTGACCGATAGCCAGAACCTGACGCTGGCCGCTGGTCAGACCGGCTCCACCCGGGTCAATCCGCTGGCGCTGGGAGATACGGTGTCAGGCCTGGTCAATGAACTGCTGCGCGTGCTGTCCGGCATGCTGAGCGGCCCCACCAGCGATGCCAAGCAGGCCGCGACGGCCCTGGCCGACCGCTACCTGACCGCCGCGCACGCCCCCGGTGCCCGCTACAACGTCGACAATGTCATTCCGCTGCTGATCAACGGAAATCCTTCCATCGAACTGAAGGGACTGGGAGAGTGGGCCGCGCCGAACGGCGTGCCTTACGCCTGCGGCCTGCTCCTGCTGGGCACCTGCTACGAGCCGGGCTCGGTCTGGGCTGCATACCGGGTCACCGTTACCGGCCAGGGCCTGGGTGCCCTGGAAGGACTGATCGGCGGTCTCACCGGGCAGCTGCTGGTGCGGCGCTGCGACAGCCTGCTGGGCAACCTGCTCAACTACAACAACTGCGTGCGTGACAACCTGGCGTCCTACATCCAGACCAAGCCCGGCGGATTCAACGACCCCAGTGCCGGTGGCGGCGTCACCGCCCCCGGTAACAACGTCAGCTGCTCGGGCCTGCTGTGCACGGTGCTCACGCCGATCCTGGAGATCCTCAAACCCGTGCTCAACAGCGTCGGCAAACTGCTGACCGACCTGCTGGCCAATCTGCTGGGCCTGGAACTGGGCCGGACCGACGTCAGCATGCAGTCGATCCAGTGCAATGCCGCCCAGCTGGTGTATTGAGTGCCGTCCAGTGCGGTTGGCGTCTGCTGCACCCATGCTAGACTCGCGGCGGGGAACCACATTCATTTCAACCACACTTCGTTCGTGGATGGTCTAGACATGCGAGAAACTTCAGGGGGCACCGTCTTCGCCCGGGATCCGCGCGGCGCGGCACTGCTGGCCATGGCCATGATCCTGGTGGCACCGTCGGCACTGGCAGCACGCGGCGATCGCGAAGCGGCGGCCGAACCGGTCCGCAGCGGGCCGGTGGTGCGCAATACGGTGGACGAACTCAAGCAGTTGATGGATGGCAACCAGCTCACCGAGCTGCGTACCACCTACAACGGCAACTACGGCGCCAGCCTGCTGTTCAACGCCAGCACCCTGACCTACTACGTGGCGCTGTTCCAGGAAAAGAACTTCTGGCGCGTCATCAAGACCGATGCCGTCGACAACGCCGAGCGCGTCTACCGCACCTTCGTGCAGCAGACCGAGCAGCTGGCCCAGGTCTACATCGATACCACCCGCCTGGAAGCAGGCAAGCGCTACACCGAGCGGCTGGTGTCGTACAACGAAGAACGCCTGCGCACCCTGCAGCAGGAAATGGAACAGCAGCAGGCACAGTCGGCCCAGGTCAGCGCGTCCCTGCAGCAGGCCCAGCAGCAGGCGGTCAGCCTGAGCACCGATGTGCAGAGCACCAACAACCAGCTGGACGCCCTGCAGCGCCGCATCCAGATCCTGCAGGCCGAACAGGGCAATCCGGAGCTCAGCCTGCCGAAGGCGGAAGCTTCCGGTGCGCCGGCGGCGGCCAGCGACGGCAACTGAGTTCCTGGCACTGCACCACACGCAACGGCACCTTCGGGTGCCGTTGCTGTTTCAGGGGGACTGGCAGGCCAGGCGCAGGGCGTCGTCCAGCTGCCGCCGCTGCTGGTAGTCCAGCCGACGCGCACGCGTCATCTTCCGCGCCTGCTCGCGGCGCGCCTGCTCGCAGCCGGCGGGATCCCGCGCGAGGGTGATCAGTGCGCCCTCGGCCCGAGCGCGACGGCCACGCCGCACATTGGCCGGCGCCCTGCCCGCCTGCGCCGGGCGCGCGGGCTTTGACTCACCCTTGCCTCGTGCCTGCGCCGTCTCGGCCGGCACGTCCCAGCGCCATTCCGCCCGCCCCTGGCACGGCGTCTGCTGGTAGATCGGGTGCGGCCCGTCCACGCATTTGTAGACATGGGTCTGGGCCAGCGCGGTACCGGCCAGCAGCCAACCCACGATCGCCCCCGACAGCATCTTCTTCATGCAGCGTCCTCCCTGGCAGAGCGGGCATCGTGGCCAGCATCGACCGCCCGCCGCCAGAGCGGAACGCGTCGTCCCCACCTGCGACCGCCTGCCATCCATCGGACACAGGCGTGCAAGCCGCGCGGCGGATCCTGCGCTCTACTGCCGGTACGCCGGCAGCGTCACCGCCGGTTGTCTTTCCCCTACCGCCAAAGGAACCCGCAATGAGCAACTTCGTAACCGTCAAAGATGGCGCCCGCATCTTCTACAAGGATTGGGGCACCGGCCAGCCGATCGTGTTCGCCCATGGCTGGCCGCTGTCGTCCGACGCGTGGGATCCGCAGATGCTGTTCATGGGCCAGAACGGCTACCGCGTCATCGCCCATGACCGCCGCAGCCACGGCCGCTCCAGCCAGACCTGGGACGGCAACAACATGGACACCTACGCCGACGACCTGGCCGCGGTGCTCGATGCGCTCGACCTGAAGGACGCGATCCTGGTCGGCCACTCCACCGGTGGTGGCGAAGTGGCCCACTACATCGGCCGCCATGGCAGCAAGCGCGTGGCCAAGGTGGTGCTGGTCGGCGCCGTGCCGCCGCTGATGCTGAAGACCGAGGCCAACCCGGCCGGCACTCCGCTGGAAGTGTTCGACGGCATCCGCAAGGGCACCGGCGGTGATCGCTCGCAGTTCTTCAAGGACCTGACCGCACCGTTCTTCGGCGCCAACCGCGATGGCAACAGCGTCACCCAGGGCATGCGCGATTCTTTCTGGCTGCAGGGCATGCTGGGCGGCGTCAAGGGCCAGTACGACTGCGTGCACGAGTTCTCGGAAGTGGACTACACCGAAGACCTGAAGAAGATCGACGTGCCGGCCCTGGTCGTGCATGGCGATGACGACCAGATCGTGCCGTTCGATGCGTCGGCCAAGCTGTCCTCGCAGATCATCAAGGACGCCGAGCTGAAGGTCTACGCCGGTGCCCCGCACGGCCTGACCATCACCCACGCCGACCAGTTCAACGCCGACCTGCTGGCGTTCGTACGCAAGTGATGCAACGCGGCGGCGCCCAAAAGCGCCGCCGCCCCTCCGGTAGTGGCGGGGGGGGGGGGGGGGGGGCCCCCCCCCCGCCGCCGCGGCGGGGGGGCCCCGGGGGGCCCCCGCGCGGAG
>NZ_JACVTV010000003.1:0-108787 GCF_016624625.1 Stenotrophomonas sp. S41
CCCCCCCGGGCCCCCCCCCCCCCCCCGCCCGCCGGCCCCCCCCCGCCGCTACCGGACATCGCCACCCGCAGGGGTAGCGCCGGGCCATGCCCGGCGGTTCTCAGCCGTTGTCGCGCAGGAACCGGGCCATCGAGGATACGCCCGGCACGCGCGGTTCGAATTCGCCGGCCACGTCGATAAAGCCGCGCATGACCGCGATCTCGCGCGGGCTGCGGTTGAGGCTGTCGCGTACTTCCGGATCCGCACCGGCGCGCAGCAGGCGCTGCACCAGCAGCGGCAGCCCGTGCAGGGCGGCCAGGTGCAGCGGGCCGAAGCCGCGCGGGTCACGCACGTCCAGGCTCACGTCCTCATCCAGCAGGCGCTCCACTGCAGCCATCACCACCTGTTCGTCGCAGGCGGTGCCCGGCTCGGCGCGTGCACCCAGCAGCAGCAGCAACGGCGTGACCGAACCGGCCGCGGCCAGGTCGGGCTCGGCGCCGGCCAGCAGCAGCGTATCCAGCAGGGCCAGCAGGCGCGAACGGTCGCGGGCGCTGAAGCCGTACAGCGCCGCGCAGTGCAGCGGGCCCAGCTGCTGCGCATCGCCGGCGTGCACATCGGCACCGGCGGTGAGCAGGCGCGCGACGATGTCCGGCAGGCCCAGCGCCGAGGCCAGCATCAGCACGGTCACTCCGCCCGGCAGGCGGTGTTCCAGCTGGGCGCCGGCATCGAGCAGGGCCGAGACGATATCCACCTGGCGCATGCTGACCGCCGCCGACAGCGGGGTCGCGCCACTGGCCGCGCCGTGCTGCGGATCGGCGCCACGCGCCAGCAGCAGGTCGACCACCGCCAGATGGCCACCGCCGGCCGCACGCAGCAGCGCGGTGCAGCCCTGCGCATCGACGGCGTCGATGGCAAAGCCCAGGTCGTTCAAGCGGCGCACGGCATCCACGTCGCCAGCCATGGCGGCGGCCGGCAGGTCGCTTTCGCGCAGGGTGCGGCGCGGCAGCGGCCACACCCGCCAATCCAGCCAGTCGGCCAGGTCGCGGCGGCCGATCGACAGCGCCACGCCCAGCGGGGTCTGGCCATCGGCGGCACGCGCTTCCGGCGATGCACCGTGCTGCACCAGCAGCTTCAGCGCGCCTTCGCGGGCCAGCGCGGTGGCCAGGTGCAGGGCGGTCATACCGTGGCTGTCGCGGGCTTCGCGATCGACACCGGCATTGAGCAGGGCCTGCTGCAGGCGCAGCCAGCCCAGGCGCACCGCCAGCGACAGCGGCGGATCACCGGCCGGCGAAGCGGCGAATGGATCGGCGCCGCGTTCAAGCAGTTCCAGCGCCAGCTGTTCCAGGCCGCGCGCGGCCTGGTCGTGCTGCGCGCAGGCGGCAAGGAAGCGCGCGAGGCCACCGCGGCCAGCCGGCGACAGGCCACGCTGCAGCATCACCTGCAGCGCCGGCACCGCGTCGATGCCACGCGACAGCAGGGCGAACATGGGGGTGTCGGCACAGGCGTCGCGCACGTACGGGTCGGCGCCATGGCCCAGCAGCCAGTCGACCGCGCGCGGTTCCAGCGCCAGCTCCGGGTCCAGCAGCAGGCCGCCCAGCTCTTCCGGCTGGCACAGCCTGGCCAGCGCGGCCATGCCTTCGGTATTGCCGAAGCCCAGCGCTTCGCGCAGCAGGGTCAACGGCGGACGGTCGGGCAGCAGGCCGCTGGCGCTGGCGGCTTCACCGCGTTCGGCCAGGCCATCGCTGACCGCAGCCGGCAGCGGGTAGGACGGATCCAGCAGGGCCACGATCGCCCAGCGCCCGGCTTCGGCGGCGTAGTCCACCGCACGACGGCCGAGCGGATCGCTGGCATCGGCAGCGATGCCCAGGTCGACCAGGCGCTTGACCAGCAGCGGCGAGACATCCTCGGCCATCGCGGCCAGCAGCACCGCGTTGCGGCCTTCACCATCGACCGCCACCAGGTCGGGCTTGTGCGGCAGCAGGTGCTCGATGACGGCGGCGCGACCGGCGCGCGCGGCTTCCAGCCACGGCGTGCGGCCCAGCGCATCGCGCGCTTCCAGGTTGGCGCCAGCACCCAGCAGCACGCCGATGATCTCGACATGGCCGGCCAGGGCGGCTTCGTGCAGTGCACTGCGACGCTGGCGGTCGCGCGCATCGGCGCGCGCCTTGTGCTTGAGCAGCAGCTGCACGCCGGCCGGATCGTCGTCCTCGGTGGCGGCGGCGGCCAGCAGCACCGGAGTGCCTTCGCTGGGTTCGCTGCGCGCACCGCGTTCGAGCAGGAAGCGGGCCAGGCGCCAGTTGCCGACCTGGCAGGCCACCGCCAGCGGCGACCAGCCTTCGGTGTTGAGCGCATCCACCTCGGCGGCGGCATCGCGCAGCAGCGCGGCCACGCCCGGGTCGGAACTGCGCGCGGCGTGGTGCAGCGGGGTGTTCCCATCGCTGTCCATGGCGCGCGAATCGGCGCCGTTGGCCAGCAGGGTCATCACCGCTTCGGGGCGGCCATGCCAGCTGTCGCGCGTGGCGGCCAGCAGCGGGGTCATGCCACGGTGCGGGGCATTCACGTCAACGCCGCGACCTATCAGCTCGCGCAGCAGGCGCAGATCGGGCAGCACGGCGGCGAGCACGGCCAGGCTGCGCTGGTCGCGCCAGTTCGGGTCCGGCAGCGCATGCGGATCGGCACCGGCCTGCAGCAGCTGCAGCGCGCGGTCGATGCGGCCATGGCGCGCGGCTTCGTACAGCGCCGGGGTCAGTTCCTGCGGTGCCATCGCTTCCAGCGGCGTGCTTTCGGCGGCGGCGTTGAACAGGGCTTCGGCATCGCCGCTGGGCAGGTCCTGGGCGGTGCTGCGCAGGCTGACCATCGGCGCCGGCGCCACCCGCTGCAGCAGCAGGTGCAGGACCGGCGACAGCACCAGCGTGGCCAGTGCGGCAGGCCAACCGGCGCCTTCCGGCAACAGGCCCGGCCAGGCCGGCAGCACGATCAGCGCGGCCAGGGCGACCACGATCGCCGCCACCAGCAGGCCACGCCAGGCGGTCAGGTCACGCCCGGCCAGGGCCTGCCAATGCTGGGCGAGGCTGCCATCGAGGCGTTCGACATCGTTCCACAACGGCCAGGTACGCCATGCGGCCAGCAGGCCGGCACTGACCAGCACGCTCAGGCCGAGCACGGCGGCCAGGCTGCCGCTGTCACGCAGCGCCGCCAGCGGCCATGCCAGCAGCAGCGCCAGGCCTGCCGGGGCCACGGCCCACAGCACCGCCAGCGCCGGCAGTTCCTGCCGCGCGATCAGCTTCGGAGCCTGCAGCGTGCGGCTGCGCCGCCACCACGACACGCCCAGCGCGAACGCCGGCTGCGCCAGTGCGGCAAGCACGGCACCGGGCAGCCCACCCACGACCGAGGCCAGCGCCAGCACGGCGCCGAGGACGAAGGCGATCGACAGTGCGCGTGGGCGCGACAGCTCAGTCATAGTGGCGCCGCATCATGCTGGTCACCGACGGCGGCACCTGCAGGTAGAAACCCCGCTCGGTCAGCTCGCTGCGGACCTTGTCCGGGTCGGCCTGGGCCAGCCGGCGCTGCGCATCCAGGGTCACTTCGAGGACGAACGACAGCGCACCCAGCGAGGTGACCAGCGGCGCAGGCAGCGCGCTGAAATCATCACGACGGGCGAGATAGACGTAGGTGTCCGGCTTGAGTTGGCTTTTATAGACGTAGGCGTGCATGTCCGCGGGACGATAACCCGGGAAGAGCCATGATTGTGTCGGAAAGCCGACACCGGGGAAAGCCGTCAAGCGACGATGGCGGCGCGATCGACGGCGTTTCCCGCGTGGGGTTCAGCAATGTGGCGGCGGCGTTCAGCCTGCCGCCACCGGCCTCAGTTGGCCGCGACCTCTTCGGTCAGCTGCGGATCGAAGGTGGGCGCCTGCAGCCAGCGCACCACGTCGCCGCCCAGCGCATCGGCAATCTGCTCCAGCGTGGTGCAGGCGCGGAAGGTGAATGGCCGGTTGGTCGAGCGCTTCAGGGTGAAGTTGCCGACCACCTTCCCGTCCTCCTTCAGCTCGCCATAGATGCGGCCCCACTTCGGCCCGGAAATGGCACCGCCGCCCGCAGCGTGCGCCTTGGTCACCACCAGGTGCAGGTTGCGGCCGGCGCCGTCCTCGCTGTCACCCACCACCACCGCGCCATCGGCATGGCGCACGATGCTCTGGCTGAGGTACTGGCCGAAGTGGCATTCGTCGCGGATCAGTTCGCCACCCACGCCCTCGCGGTACGGCACGTCGGCGGTGATGAGGATGGGTGTGCCGGCGGCCTGCGCCTGGAGCGCGGGCACGCACAAAAAAACCGCTGCCAGGGCAGCGGCGTGGATCGACTTCATGGTGTTCCCCCTGTAGACCGCGTCCCCGGCACACCGCCGGGGACTACGGCAATGCTTACTTTACCTTGGCGTAGGTGCCTTTCAGCGCCACACCCGCCAGGATCGCGCCGGCGTAGCACTCGTAATTGGTCGCGCTCTTGAACTCGTTCTTCTTGTAGTAGCTGACGATGTCGACCACGGCATTGGCGCCGCGCGACTTGGCGCCATCCTGCAGCGCGCGCAGCGCCGACAGGGCCACCCAGCGGCAGGCTTCCTCGTCGCTCTTGTTGGCGGCGTTGGTCTTCTTGTTGGTCACGTCCTCGCCCAGGCGCTGCTGCACGCTGACCGGCTGGCCGGCCAGGTAGAAGCGCACGCTGCCGTCGATGCCGGCATCCTTGGCGGCCTGCGAGCTGACCAGCTCGCGCAGGGACTGCTCGACGCGGGTGTCGCGGGCCGAGGCGGTGGTGGTCAGGGCCAGCAGTGCGGTGGCCGTGGCGATCATCAGGGTACGACGCATCGAAACTTCTCCTTGTTCGGGGTGCGGGGTGGAGCGCGGTGTGGGGCGGTGGATCATTCGCTCCAGCGGCGGAACACCAGCGAGGTGTTGATGCCACCGAAGGCGAAATTGTTGCTCATCACGTACTCGGCCTGCAGTTCGCGGCCCTGTCCGGTGATGAAATCGAGCTGGCCGCAACGCGGGTCGACCTCGCCCAGGTTGAGGGTCGGGGCGAACCAGCCGGCGCGCATCATCTCGATGCTCATCCAGGCTTCGAACGCGCCGCAGGCCCCCAGCATGTGGCCGACGTAGCTCTTCAGCGAGCTGATCGGCATGCGGTTGCCGAAGACCTGGGCGGTGGCCTGGGTCTCGGCGATGTCACCGTGGTCGGTGGCGGTGCCGTGGGCGTTCACGTAATCGATCTGCGACGGCTGCAGGCCGGCATCCTCCAGCGCCAGGCGCATGGCCTGGGCCATGGTGTCGGCGCTGGGCTGGGTGACGTGCTGGCCGTCGCTGTTGGTGCCGTAGCCGACGATCTCGGCGAGGATCGTCGCGCCGCGGGCCTGTGCGTGTTCCAGGTCTTCAAGGATCAGCGTACAGGCGCCCTCGCCCAGCACCAGGCCATCGCGGCCGGCATCGAACGGGCGTGGGGTGGTCTGCGGTGCATCGTTGCGCGTGCTGGTGGCGAACAGGGTGTCGAACACCGCCGCGGCGGTGGCGTCGAGCTGCTCGGCACCACCAGCCACCATCACCGTCTGCTTGCCGCTGCGGATCGCTTCGTAGCCGGCGCCCACGCCCTGGCTGCCCGAGGTGCAGGCGCTGGAAGTGGTGTAGACCCGCCCGGACAGGCCGAAGAACACGCCGATGTTGACCGGCGCGGTATGGCTCATCATCTTCAGGTAGGTGGTCGCGCTGATGCCGTCGGTGGTGAACTCGTGCAGCATGCGGCCGAATTCGCCGGTGGCTTCATGGCTGCCCGAGGACGAGCCGTAGGCCACGCCGGCACGGCCGCTGCGCAGCACCGGGTGCTCGAACAGGCCGGCTTCGCGCAGCGCCACTTCGGTAGCGCGCACCGACATGATGGCGACCTTGCCCATCGAGCGGGTGGTCTTGCGGTTGTAGTTCGGCGGCAGGTCATAGTCCTGCGCCGGTGCGGCCAGCTTGGTGTTCAGGCCGGCGTAGACATCCCATTCGGGCATCGTGCGCACCGCATTGCGGCAGCTGCGCAGGTGCGCCTCGATGGTCGGCCAGTCATGGCCGAGCGGACTGATGGCGGCGGCACCGGTGACCACCACGCGACGATCGGCGGCCATCAGATCATGCCCCCGTTCACCGAGATGACCTGGCGGGTGATGTAGCCGGCCGGCTCGGACAGCAGGAAGGCGACGGTGGCGGCCACTTCCTCCGGACGGCCGACGCGGCCGACGGGGATCAGCTTCAGCGCATGGTCGACCACTTCTTCGTTCAGCATGTCGGTCTCGATCAGGCCCGGGGCCACGCAGTTGACGGTGATCTGGCGGCTGGCCAGTTCCAGCGCCAGCGCCTTGGTGGCACCGATGATGCCGGCCTTGGCCGCACTGTAGTTGACCTGGCCGCGGTTGCCGGCCACGCCGGACACCGAGGACAGGGTGACGATGCGGCCCGGCTTGCGCCGCCGCACCATCGGCATGATCAGCGGGTGCAGCACGTTGTAGAAGCCATCCAGGTTGGTGTGGATGACCTGGTCCCAGTCGTCCTCGGACAGCGCCGGGAAGGCGCCATCACGGGCGATGCCGGCATTGCAGACCACGCCGTAACAGGCGCCATGCGCTTCCACGTCCGCTTCCAGCGCCGCACGCGCGGCTGCCCGGTCGGCCACGTCGAAGGCCAGCACGCGGGCCTGCTGGCCCAGTGCCTGGATCTCGGCCACCACGGCCTGTGCTTCCTCCACGCGGCTGCGGCAATGCACCACCACGTCGAAGCCGTCGCGCGCGATACGCAGCGCAATGGCCCGGCCGATGCCCCGGCTGGCGCCGGTCACCAGCACGCTTCGATTCCCTGTCATGCCTGTCCACTCTCCAGATATGCCATCGAGTCGGCCGGTTCGAACACCGACACGTTGGCGACCGCCCATTCTTCATCGCCTGCCAGGATCCGGCAGGCGAACATCCCTAGCCCATTGTCACCCAACAGCTCGCAGCGCGCGTGTACGCGAAGCACACTGCCGCTGGGGAAGCTGCTGCGCGGGCTGGTGTAGCGCCGGCTGCCGAGCAGGAAGCCCAGCTGCGGCGGGTTGCCGGCCACGCGGGCACGGCAGCCGGCCCAGGCCGCGATGGCCTGCGCCATGTATTCGATGCCGACCCAGGCCGGCACGCCGCCGTCCTCGATGAACAGCCCTGCGGCGGGCACCACCAGCTCGGCCTCGATGCTGTCCTGGTCCCAGCGCACGATGCGCTCCAGCAGGCACATGTCCTGGCGGTGCGGCACCACGTCTTCGATCGCGAACAGGGGCAGGCTCATGCGGCCACCCCCTGCAGTGCCAGCACGGCATTGCTGCCGCCGAAGGCGAAGGAATTGCTCAGCACCCGCTGCGGCGCCCGGTCCAGGCGCGCGCCCGGGGCGACCAGCGGCAATGCCGGCAGGGCCGGATCCGCGCTGCCATCCCACCAGTGCGTCGGCAGCCGGTGGCCGGGATTCTCGGCCAGCAGGATCCAGCACACGGCCGCCTCGATCGCACCGGAGGCGCCGAGGGTGTGGCCGGTCAGCGGCTTGGTCGAGCTGGCCGGCACCGTGGTGCCCAGCACCTGGGCCACGGCCACGCTTTCCATCGCATCGTTGTGGCCGGTGGCGGTGCCGTGCAGGTTCACGTAATCCACGTCGCCTGCATCCCAGCCGGCACGCTGCAGCGCCTGCTGCAGGGCGTCGATCGCCCCCAGGCCCTTCGGGTCGGGCGCGGACATGTGGTGGGCATCGGCCGATTCGCCCCAGCCGGCCAGCTGCACCGGGCCGGCGTCGCGGGTCAGCAGGAACAGCGCGGCACCTTCGCCGATGTTGATGCCACAGCGGTGCTGCGAGAACGGATTGCAGCGCAGCGCGGATACCGACTCGAGCGCGCTGAAGCCGGCCACGGTGAAGCGGCACAGCGAATCGGCACCACCGGCGATGACCGCATCGACGATGCCGGCGCGCAGCATGCGCGCGGCCGACATCAACGCCTTGGCACTGGAGGAACAGGCGGTGGACAGCGTCCAGGCCGGGCCCAGCGCACCGCTGCGCTGGCGCACGAACTGCGCGGCGGTGCCCATTTCCTGCTGTGCGTAGTCGAAGCCCTGCGGCCACTCACCGGTCTCGGCGCGGGTACGCAGGGCCTGCTCGGATTCACCGATGCCCGAGGTGCTGGTGCCCAGCACCACCGCCACCCGCTGCGCGCCGTAGCGGGCGATGGCGGCCTGCACCGACGGCGCGATCTGCGCCAGCGCCGCGTCCAGCAGCGCGTTGTTGCGGCCACGCAGGGCCACCGGCAGGTCGTCCAGCGCCGGCAGCGGCGTGCGCACTTCGCCCAGCGCCAGAGTCTGGCCCGGCAGCAGGGTGTCGTTGTCGCTGAGGCCGCCCGGTGCGTCGGCAAAGAGGGCTGCGGCCACGGCCGCGCGGCCTTCGCCGAGCGCGCAGACCACGCCCAGGTCGTTCAGGTAAATCGCTGCGGTCATTTATCCTGCCCGGCCATGTCGATCGATTCGATGCGCAGGGTGTAGCCCTCGGCGCGGTTGTCCAGCTGCACGCTGCCATCGTCCAGGCGCTGCAGCTGCAGCCACACCTGGCCATCGCGCGAGAGGCTGCGCTGGTGGCCATCGTCGGCCACCTGCCAACCGGCCGGCAGCGCCTTGGCAATCGCTTCGGTCGGCCACAGCGCGAACTGCAGGTCGTCCAGCACGCGCTCGGCACGCACCTGCGGCGGCAGCCAGGGCGCGCGCTGCTGGGTCAGCTGTTTGCCGTCCCACTGCAGGCGCACGCCGGTCTGGCCCATCGCCTGCACGGCCAGCTGCACCTGCTGCGCATCCGCTTCCAGCAGCGCATCGAGATCGCGTTCATGACTGCCGAAGCGGAAATGCAGCTGCTGCTGCAACGCCAACGGCGCCGGCAGGCTGGCCGGCGACAGGCGCAGCGGCGGCAGTTCAACCAGCGGGCGCGGCATGCGGCTGGCACAGGCGGCCAGCAGCAGGCACAGCAGCACCGCGCTGAAACGGACGATCAGGCGCTGCACAGCTGCTCCAGCACGCGCATGCGGCGACCGTTGGGGTCGGCCACGTAGGGGTTGTTGGTGTCCCAGGCGTAACCGGCCAGGATGGAGCTGATCATGTCGCGCACTTCCGGCTGCTGGTCGGGGTGGTAGATGATCTTCTGGAAACCGCCTTCGTACCAGCTTTCGACGAAGCGGCGGAAGGTCTTCACGCCGGCGCGCAGCGGAATGGAGAACTCGTTTTCCCAGTCGACGGTTTCACCGGCGTAGCGGCGCTTCAGGCATTCGCTGGCCAGCTGTGCCGACTTGAAGGCGATGGTCACGCCGGAGGAGAACACCGGGTCGAGGAATTCACCGGCGTTGCCCAGCAGCGCGTAGCCCGGGCCCCACAGCGAGCTGACGTTGGCCGAATAGCCGGTGATGCGGCGCACCGGCAGCACGGCCCATTCGGCATTGGCCAGCAGGCCGGTCAGGTTCGGGTCCTCGCCGACGATGGCCTGCAGCTTCTGCAGGTCGTCGCCCTCGTAGCGTTCGAAGAACGACGGCTCGGCGACCACGCCCAGCGAGCAGCAGCCGTTGGAGAACGGAATCGTCCAGTACCAGACGTCGATGTGCTCGGGGTGGGTGGTGATGAGGATCTTGTTGCGGTCGAAATCCGCTTCGGCCGGAATGTTGTCGCGCACGTGGCAGAAGATCGCACCGCGCACCGGGAAGTTGGACGGCGATTCCAGGTTGAGCAGGCGCGGCAGCAGGCGCGCGAAACCGGAGGCATCGAGGATGAAATCGGCTTCGATGCGGTACTCGCTGCCGTCGGGACGGCGCACGTTCACCGCCGGGTGCTCGCCGGCTTCCACCGCCAGCACTTCATCGCCGAAGCGCAGGGTGGTGCCCATGCGCTCGGCACCGCGGGCCAGTACGTTGTCGAAGTCGGCGCGCTGCACCTGGTAGGTGGTACCCCAGCCCGGCGAGAACTTCCTGCGGAAATCGAAGGCGGTACGCGCCTCGCCGTGGACGAAGGCCGCGCCGTTCTTGTGCTGGAAACCGGCTTCCACCACGTCCTGCAGCAGGCCGGCCGCCTCGATGTACTCCATGCTCTGCGGCAGCAGGCTCTCGCCGATCGAGAAGCGCGGGAACTGCTGGCGCTCCAGCATCAGCACCTGGCGGCCCTGCTGGCGCAGCATCGCCGCGGCGACCGAGCCGGCCGGGCCGGCGCCGATGATCAGGATTTCAGTACGTTCGACGTCGGTCGGTTGGGCAGTTGCATCCACGGCAGTATTCATCGGTGCGTCCTTGTTGCTCGATCAGGTGGAAAGGAAGGGCGTGCAGTACAGCGCGGTCAGGCCGGCGGCAAGTCGTGCGGCGGCGGGCGGAACAGCGGCGAGATCAGCCAGACCAGGCCGATGCCGAACAGCAGGGTGAGGCCGAACGCGCGCAGCGCCGGCGTCTGCGACAGGCCCAGCAGGCCGAACGACAGCCAGGTGCTGGCCGCGCCCACGCACACCGCCAGCCAGGCACTGGCATCGCCGCGGTGCTCGATCAGGAAGATGCCGTAGTCGATGCCCATGCCCAGCAGCAGCATCAGCGCCAGCACGTTGAACAGCTGCAGCGGCTGGCCGAACAGGCCGAGCAGGCCGAGGGTGAGCGCACCGGCGATCAGGGTCGGAGCGAACACGCGCCAGGCCTGGCGGCGGTAACGCAGCCACAGCGCGCCGAACACCAGCGCGATGCCGACCAGCAGCAGCCCGCCCATCAGCTTGCGGTAGTGGCCCAGCAGCTTGGAGAAGTCGGCCGTGCGGTCGACCCAGCGCACGCCGGGCAGGCCCTCGGCCGCGCCCTGCAGGGTGGCCAGCGCATCGGCACGCGAGAGGTCATCGACCATCACCACGCTGACCATCTGCCCACCCACTGCACCCACCCACAGGTGGCGGAACGGCTTGGAGGCTGGCGAGGCAAGGAAGGTTTCGGCGGTCAGCGGCGACGCCGCGAAGTCCGGCCGCGGCAACGGCTCGCCCACGGCTTCAGAGACCGCCGACAGCACGCCCGGCTCCACCTTCGCGGTCAGCGCGGCATCGGCCTGCTGGCGCGCCGGCGACGGCAGCCAGTCGCTGATCGCGCGGTAGCCACCGATGCGCTTGTCGCTGGCCAGCGCACGCAGGCGTCCGGTCAGCGCTTCTTCGCGTTCCAGCAGCTGCGCCGCGTCGGCGCCCTGCACAAGGTAGAACTGCGCCGGGCTGGGCATGCCCAGCAGCTGGCTGAGGCGGATCTGTTCGGCCATCAGCGCCGGCGGCGAGGACTGCAGGCTGCGCAGGTCGTCGTTGCTCTGCAGGCGCACGATGCCGATGGCCGACAGCGCCAGCGTGGCGACGATGAAGACGGTGACCGGGCGCGTGCCATGCAGGCGCGGGAAGCGTTCCAGGGTGTTGCCCAGCCACTGCGAGAAACGGGTCTGGCGGATCTCGCCACCGTCCAGCCACGGGAACCAGAAGATCACCGTCAGGAAGGCACCGGCAAGGCCGACCACCGAGAACAGCGCCATCTGCCGCAGGCCCGGGAACGGGGCCAGGCCCAGTGCCAGATAAGCCAGCGCGCTGGTCACCAAGGCCAGCCACAGGCCCGGCAGCAGGTGCTTGAGCAGCTTCCAGCGACGGTCGGCCGGCTCGGCCTGGCGAGACGCGAACCAGTGGATGCCGTAATCCTCGGCCACGCCGACCAGCGACGCGCCGAATACCAGGGTCAGCACGTGCACCTTGCCGAACACCAGCACGGTCACCGCCAGCGCCACGCCGCAGCCGATCAGCAGCGACGCGGCCACCAGCAGGATCGGCCGCAGCGAACGGAACGCGAGCCAGACCAGCAGCAGCACCGCCGCCAGCGAGCCCCAGCCGATCGTGTTGATTTCCTGGTTGGCCTGCACGGCGGCCGCCTCGGCATGCAGCGGCACGCCGGCATGCAGGATCTCCAGGTCCGCGGCGGCGGCCTTGGCGGCCTGGCCGGCGCGTTCAAGCAGGCCGTCGATATGGCGCTCGCCATCGAGCTGGAAAGCCGAGCCGGGCGTATCGAACTGCAGCGCGGCCCAGTGCTTGCCCTCGGCTTCGAGCAGGCCATCGTCGCCCAGGCGCAGGCCGGAGCCCTGTGCCTGCTGCTGCCACCATTGGGGCCACAGCGACAGCGGGTCCTGCCGCCAATCGGTCAGACGCGGTGCACCCATCGGGCCATACAGCGCGCCCAGCGCCTGTTCGGCCAGCGCGCCCGGCTCGGCCTGCTGCAGCTGTTCGCGCTGGGCCGGGGTCAGCAGGCGGTCGCGATACGGCGCGTAGAACGCGCGCGCTTCATCGAACCAGCCTTCGATGGAACCGCTGGGCACCAGCAGACCGCTGTCGGCATCGCTGGCCATGGCCTTGGCGAAGGCGGCCTGCGCGCGTTTGGCGGCAGCGCCATCGGTACTGCCCAGCAGCACCACCACCTGGCGCGAGCTGCCATCGGCGATGCGCCGGGTGACATCACTCAGCAGGCGGTCGTGCGCATCCTGCGGCAGCAGGGCGAGGATGTCGGTGTCGATCCGCGATTCCTGGCTCCACAGGCGCCATTGCTGCGCGCCCATCACCAGCAGCACCAGCAGCCAGGCAATGCCCAGCCAATGCCACCAGCGGCGCAGGCGCTCCGACCCCTTCCCTGCGGTGCCAGTCGACATATCAGTCAAAACGGCGCGCCTCGTCGGCGGACAGGCTGGCCGGCGCTTCGCTCAACGCGCTGAACTGGATCTGCGTGCGGTCCTTGTTGGCCTCCACGATCTCCACCTGGCGCACGTAGCGGTCGCCCTGCAGGGTCAGCGATTCGAAGGCCTTGGCCAGCATCGCCGACTTCGGGGTCAGCTTCAGCCGCCAGCCCCGCCCTTCGCGGCTGGCCTGCACGTTGAACTGGCTGGACAGCGCCTGCACGTCGCCGCTCATCAGCGCGAACATGATGGCGTTGACCGAGCGCATCGCCGGCTGCTGGCGCGCATCCAGTTCGACGCGGGTGCTGCCATCACGCTGGCGGCTGAGGATGCGGTCGGCGGTGACCACCACTTCGGACGGGAACGGCTTGAGCGTGGTCCAGATCACGCCGTGCTGGCGCGCGACCACGAACTGGCCCTGCGAGCGCAGCGGGTTCTTGAAGCCGCTGACCTGCTTTTCCTGGGTGAACTGGCCACGCAGCACGTCGGGCCGCGCCACTGCCTGGGTGATCGCATCGACGGCGGCATCGGCCGCCTGCACCAGCGGCGCAGCGGCAAGCATCAGCGCGCACAGCAGCGCGCGCGGGAGTACCGTGCGCAGGGACGGGACGAAAGCATTCACGGGGCAGGCACTCCAAGACGCTGCCACAGCACCGGCGGGCACTGGTACAGCATTTCCTTGCTGGCCGCGTCCACCGCGACCTGGATGGTCATCGCACGGGTCAGCACCTGGCCGCTTTCCGCATCGATGATTTCGTATTCGATCTTCAGCCGGTTCTCCCATTCGACGATGCGCGAGACCACGCGCAGCGCCTGGTTGAACAACAGCGGGCGCACGTACTTCACCCGCGCGTCGACCACCGGCCACAGGTAGCCCGATTCGAGCATCTGCGGGTAGTCGTAGTCGTAGCGGCTGAGCAGCGCGCAGCGTGCGATCTCGAAGTACTTGAAGTAGTTGCCATGCCAGACCACGTTCATCGGGTCGCAGTCATGGAAGGCCGGGGACAGCGAGATCTCGCCGACCAGTTCGATTGCTTCATTCACCGACATACAGCTCCCAGCGTTGCGCGCGGATCTCCACCAGCAGTTCCCGCAGTTCGCGATCCAGCGCGCGGTCTTCTTCGACCAGAGCGATGCGCTGCCCCAGGTCGGCGTACATGTCGGCCAGACTGCCATGCAGCTGCGCGTTCAGGCCAACCCGTTCGCGCAGGGCCAGGCCCTGGCGTGCGGCGATCAGCATCGCGGCCACCACCTGTTCGGTCAGTTCGATCACGCGCAGGCAGTCGCGCGCGGCGATGGTGCCCATGCTGACCTTGTCCTGGTTGTGGCATTCGGTCGAACGCGAGAACACGCTGGCCGGCATGGTCTGCTTCAGCGCCTCGGCAGTCCACGCGGAGACGCTGATCTGCAGCGCCTTCAGGCCATGGTTGATGGCCGCGCGCGGGCCGGTGGCCGCCGACAGGTTGGCCGGCAGGCCGTGGTTGTAGCGGGCATCGACCACCAGCGCCAGCTGCCGGTCGAGCAGGTCGGCAACGTTGGCCACGGTGTTCTTCAGGGTGTCCATCGCCAGCGCGATGTGGCCGCCGTAGAAGTGGCCACCGTGCAGGATGCGTTCGCCGTCGGCATCGATCAGCGGGTTGTCGTTGGCGCTGTTCAGTTCGGTTTCGATCAGCTGGCGCAGGAACGGCAGGCTGTCTTCCAGCACGCCGATCACGTGCGGCGCGCAGCGCAGCGAATAGCGGTCCTGCAGGCGCTGTTCGTTGCGCGGCGGGCGCTCGCTGTGCAGGTCGCTGCGCAGGCGCGCGGCGATGCGGCCCTGGCCCGGGTGCGGCTTGGCGGCGAACAGGGTCTCATCGAAGTGATGCGCGTTGCCGTCGCTGGACAGCACGTTGAACGCGGTCAGGCGGGTGGCCATGCGGGCCAGGTAATCGGCACGCTGCCAGGCCAGGCAGGCCAGGCCGGTCATCACCGCGGTTCCGTTCATGATCGCCAGGCCTTCCTTCGGCCGCAGCTTCAGCGGAACCATGCCGATCTTCGCCAGCACCGGGCCGGCCGGCTGCACCTGGCCTTCGAACAGCACCTCGCGTTCGCCACACAGCACGGCGGCCACGTAGGACAGCGGGGTCAGGTCACCACTGGCGCCCACCGAGCCTTCGGCCGGGATCAGCGGCAGCACGTCGTGCTGCAGCAGGGTGGCCAGGCCTTCCAGCAGCTGCACGCTGACACCGGACATGCCGCGCACCAGCGAGGCCAGGCGCGCGGCCAGCACGGCACGGGTCTCGGCCGGGTCCAGGTAACGGCCCAGGCCGCAGCCATGGTAGGTGTAGAGATGGTGCGGCAGCTCGGCCACCAGCGCCGGCGGAATGTTCACCGTGCACGAATCGCCGTAGCCGGTGGTCACGCCATAGATCACCCCGTCCTCGCGCAGCAGGCGGTCGAGGAAATCGGCGCCGCGCTGGATATGCGCGCGGAAGGCCGGGGCCTCGCTCAGGGCGGCGTCGCACTGGCGCTGGGCCAGGGCAACCACGTCTTCGATGGTCAGCGGTGCATCGCCGAAACGGCACACGGGTACGGCGTCAATCGTCATGAGGAGCCTGGTCCCAGAAGGGGAAGAAGTTGAACCAGTCCAGCGGGGACTGGATGACCTGGAGTTCCAGCCAGCGTGCGAAGCGCTGCGCCTGTTCAGCCAGTGCGGCGTCACGCGAACCACGCGGCAGTACCACGCGGTCGGCAAAGAGTTCGAAGGCCACGCGATAGCCATCGCCTTCGTGCAGGCAGGACATCGTGTAGACCGGGCACGCCAACGCGGACGCCAGCACATAGGCACCGATCGGGAACGGCGCACGGTGGCCGAGGAAATCGGCCATCACGCTGCGCCCGCCCTGCACCGGCACGCGGTCGCCGACAATGGCGACGAAGCCGCCGGAGGCGACTTTCTCGGCCAGCATCACCGCCGTGGCCGGGCCCATCTCGGTCACCTGCACCAGTTCCACCGCGGCCAGCGGATCCAGCCGCTGCAACAGGCGGTTGAAGCGCTGCGCGTGCGCGGTGTGCACCAGCACGGTGATGCGGAACCCGGGCACCTGCTCGGCCAGCACCTGGCACAGTTCCAGGCAGCCGATGTGCGCGGTCAGGATCAGGCCGCCTTCGCGGCGCGCGATCTTGCCCAGCACCAGGTCGCGCTGCAGGTGGATGCGCTCGGGCGGGTAACGGCCGCCGAGGCCGAGGATCTTGTCCAGCATCGTGTCGGCGAAGCTGAAGAAATGGCGCAGGCTGTCACGCCAGCCCGGCGCATGGCCGAGCGCGCCGGTATGCGCCTGCAGCCGCTGCAGGTACTGCAGCGAGGCGCGGCGGCCGACCCGGTTGCCCAGCCAGTGGCAGACCACCACCGGCCACACGCACAGGCGGAACGGCCAACGCCCGAACCAGCGGTGCACCCAGCACAGGAACAGCACGCCGGCCACCGAGGTGGATTCGCCGATGTCGGCCCAGTGCGGTGCGTCGTGCGCGCGGCTCATCTCAACCCTGCCCCTGCAGGCGGCGCCACAGCAGGCGCGGCGCGCGCGGCAGCATGCCGAAGAACAGGCGGGTGTGCATGCGGCTGATGCGCACGTTGTCGCGCCACACGTCGAAGTGCGAAACGCCGTCGGCCGGATAGGTCACGCGGGTGGCCAGGTGCTCCACCGGCAGCTGCCGCCAGTACAGCCGCACCATCACTTCGGTATCGAAATCCATGCGCCGGCCGATGGTTTCCTCACCGATCAGGCGCAGCACCGGCGGCAGCGGGTAGACCCGGAAGCCGCACATGGTGTCGCGCAGGTGCAGCGACAGCGTGTTGATCCAGACCCAGACATGGGTGGCATAGCGGCCATACAGCCGCGCCTTGGGCACGCTGGCATCGTAGGCGGGAATGCCGCAGATGACGGCGTCCGGCCGCGCCCGTGCGGCGGCGATGAAACGCGGCAGGTCGCCCGTATCGTGCTGGCCGTCGGCATCGATCTGCAGCACGTGGCTGTGGCCGCGGCGCGCGGCTTCGGCGAAGCCGGCCAGCATCGCCCCACCCTTGCCCTGGTTCACGTCCAGCCGCAGCAGGTCGACCCCATCGCGTTGCGCCAGCACCTGCAGCACCTCGGCGCACGATGCACGCGAGCCATCGTCGACCAGCAGGCATGGCAGGCCGGCGGCCTGCACGCCGTCCACCACGGCGCCGATGGCATGCTCATGGTCGTACACGGGAATGACCACCAGCGGCGCGAAGGCGCCACCGGCCACCACGGCGTCAGCGCGCATCGGTCAGGACCACCTTGCCGCTGGCGTGCGTGCCATGCAGGGAGGTGTAGCGGAACGTCAGCACGCCGCGTTCGGCATCCCAGTCCAGCTGCAGGGTCAGTTCGTCGCCGGGGCGGGCCACGCGCTGGAACTTCACCGCATCCATCCGCACGAAACCGCGCGGCAGCGCGAAGGCCTGGCGGGCGAAGCGCACCGCCCAGTCCAGCTGGGCCACGCCAGGCAGGATCGCCGCCTGCGGGAAGTGTCCCTGGAACGCGCGCAGCGAGGCATCCAGGGTGACACGCAGGGTCGCGGCCGTTGCGCCGCGATGGTCCCACTGCGGCACCGGCATCAGCGGCTGGAACAACGCCGCCAGCGCGGCCTGGGTGACCTTGCCCTGCGCGTTGATGGGCAGCGCTTCGACCAGCCGCCAGCGGCGCGGGCGGGTGACCGCATCGTGGCCCTGCGCCAGCCGCGCGCCGAGGCGCAGGCCGAAGGCACGGCGCGCGGCATCGCCGGCGGTCACCTGCGCCGGATCGGCCGGCACCACCACCGCCGCCAGCTGTTCGCGCTGGCCGGACAGCACCAGCACGCGCACGTCCTCCACGTCCGGGTCATCGCGCAGCGCGCGTTCCAGCGCGTCCAGCGAGACCCGGCGTTCTTCGATCTTGACGATGCGGTCGGCGCGGCCGAGCAGGCGGAAGCGGCCATCGGCCAGTGCCTCCACGCGGTCCTGGGTGCGCCACCAGTCACTGCTGTCCAGGTGCGCCGAGGCCACCGCGAGGCAGCCGTCATCGATGCGCCACTGGACGCCCGGCAGCGGCTGCCACGGTGGCATGTCGGTCTCCCAGCGGCGCCAGGCGATGCCGCCGGTCTCGCTGCTGCCGTACACCTCGGTGGGGGCCACGCCCAGCCACTGCCGCACCTGCCGCGCGGCCTCTTCCGGCAGCGGGCCGCCGGAGGAGAACACCGCGCGCAGGCGGCCGTGCAGGCTGGCCCAGTCCAGCTGTTCGGGCAGGCGCTTCAGGTGTGCGGGGGTCGCCACCAGCACGCTGTCTGCGGCGGCCAGGGTGCCGACCAGGTCTTCATGGAAGAAGCGCCGTGGCTGGATCTGGCGGCCCGCCGCCAGCGGCCACAGCACGCGGAACAGCAGGCCGTAGATGTGCTGGTGCGAGACCGTGCCGTGCACCTGCACGCCGTCGAGCCGGGCGCCGAAGGCGGCCTGCAGCGCATCGACTTCGCGCGTCAGCTGGTCCATGCGCTTGTTGATCGCGCTGGGCTGGCCGGTGCTGCCGGAGGTGAACACGCACAGTTCGCAGGCGCGCTCGTCCAGCACCTGCAGCACACCGTCGGCCGCCACGGCCGGCGTCAACGGGCGGTAATCAGCCGAGACATCGCCGGCGAAGCCACTGACCTGCGGCTGCAGCGCCTGCAGCGTGGCCGGCAGGTTGTCGGCGGCGAGGAACACGCGCTTGCCGGCGTGCCAGGCACCGAACAGGGCCGCGGCGAAGGCAATCGCATCGTCGAAATACAGCGCCCAGTCGCGGCCTTCGGCGGCGGCGAACGCATCACGCCAGGCCAGCGCGCGCAGGCGGAAGGCGCTGTGATCCAGGGCGACGCCTTCGCAGAGGCCGACATCACGGCCGGGCTGCGCGTCGACCAGCAACCGGTCCAGGGCGATCCAGTCAGCCATGGGCATGGGCCGCCTTGACCCGACGCCGCACCAGCCATTCGCCTGCGAACAACACTCCCATCATCACGTACGCCAACAATCCGTTGTAGAGCATCCAGACCCGGTCCGACGCGTACAGCGCGGTGAACAGGGCCAGGCCACCGTTGAGAACAAAAAAGCCGCACCACACCTGGGTGACGCGACGGGTATAGGCTACCGCGAAGTCCGGCAGGTCCGGCTCCTGCAGGCGCGCCAGGCGCTCCACCAGCGGCGGGCCGAAACGCAGGCTGGTGGCGAACACCGCCAGCATCACCACGTTCACCAGCGCCGGGTACAGCTTCAGCGGCAGGGCCTGGTTGAGCACGGTGGCCAGCCCGGCCAGCAGGCCGGCACCGGCCGCGGCGGCCCACCACAGCGGTTGCCGGGTGCTCAGCGCACGCAGCAGGGCCAGGCCGAACAGCAGCAGCGACAGCCAGCGTGGCTCGAAGCGGCCCATGGCCACGTAGACCAGCACCGGATAGGCGAGCGAAAGCGCTGCCACCACGACCATGCGTGCACGTGCCATGGTCGGGATTCCCTGGCTGCGGTCAGGCGGCTGCCTGGCCAGGCAGCAGACCATGCACGACATCGACGATGTCCTGCACGGTGCGCACGGCCTTGAAGGCTTCCGGCTGCAGGTTGCGGCCCAGCAGCGGCTTGAGCTGCACGATCAGGTCGACGGCATCGATGCTGTCGATGTCCAGATCGTCATACAGGCGCGACTCCGGGCTGATCCGGGCAGGTTCGATCTCGAAGCTGTCGGTCAGGATGCGGACGATGCGCTCGAAGAGTTCATTCTTGGTCATGGCAGTTCCTGGCGCCTTACGACTGGCGGGCGGCGACGAACTCGCCGAGCGCGCGCACGCTGGAGAAATGGCGACGGGTTTCTTCCGAGTCGGCCGAGAGGCTGACACCGTACTTCTTCTGCAGGGCCAGGCCCAGTTCCAGGGCGTCGATCGAATCGAGGCCAAGGCCTTCCACGAACAGCGGCGCGGTCGGATCGATGTCCTCCGGCGTGATGTCCTCCAGCGAAAGCGAGGAAATGATCAATTCCTTGATCTCGTGCTCAAGTGCTTGCACGGGTCGGATCTCCAGACAGGTCGAAATAACGAGTGAGGTGGTCGGTGACGCGACGGGCCGCCAAGGCATCCCCCCTTGACGCGTCATCTTCGTCCAGAAAGGGCGCGATGGCGATATCTTCGCCGATCTGCAGCTGAACGTGAAAACGACGTGAGGGCACACGATACCACTTCTGGCCCTTGGTCAGCGTCGCCGGCGTGCAGCTGATACGCACCGGTGTGATGTCCAGCCGCCCACGCACGGCGATGTTGGCGGCACCGCGCTGCAGCCGCAGCGGCTGCCCCGGCACGGTGCGCGTTCCTTCCGGGAAAATGACCAGGGTGCCGCCGGCATGCACGGCCGCCACGCAGTCATCGACCAGGCCGGCGCCATCGTCATTGGCGATGTAGCCGGCGGCGCGGACCGGGCCACGCATGAACGGGTTGCAGGCCACCGCGCGCTTGACCACGCAGTCGGCGTTGGGCAGCAGCGCGATCAGGCAGACCACGTCGATCAGGGTCGGGTGGTTGGCCAGCACCAGCAGGCCATCGCGCTGCAGGCGCTCGCGGCCCTCCACCTGCAGGGTCATCAAGCCCAGCCGGCACATCAGCCACACGTGGCTGGCAAACGCCGCCTGCACCAGCCGCCGCGCCCGCCGCTGGCGCGCGATCGGGTCGCGCATCAGCAGCAGCACCGGCATCACGAACACGCCCAGCAGCAGCCCGCCCACGCCGAACGCGGCGAAGCTCAGGCCGGTGCCGAATACCCGCCAGGCGTGGTCGAGACGGCGCAGGGCTTCAGCCATGGCGGCTCCAGCACCAACGCTGGCCCTGGGTCACGTGTTCCAGTGTGGGTGCCGCCGATGACAGCAGGAAGCGGTGCAGATCCAGCGCATGCGGCAGCAGGCCCGGTGCAGTGTTGCCCGCATCGGCGGCGGGTTCCCAGGCCAGGCGCAGGCCGGTGCCGGCCGTACCAGACGGCGCCAGGCGCCAGCACCAGGCGAAGAACGGGTCAGGTTCGTCGGCGAATTCGGCGTAAACGTCGGGCAACGGCGACTCATATACCACTACCCGCACTTCCTTGGCGCCATCGGCCAGCAGGCCGGCGGCTTCCAGGCAGGCGGTTTCCACGGTGGACTGGCCGGCGGCCAGTGCCAGGTAGTTGCCGCGGTGGCCGCGGGCGATCGAATAGAGCGCGGCGATGGCGTTGTGCACCGACAGGCCGAAACCAGTGGGCGACAGCGGTTCGGAGGCGGCCAGCGAGCCCAGCAGGTCCATCGAACGGGCCACGTCCCCGTGGCGGCTGGCGAACACCAGCGGCACGTCGCTGTCGGCGCCCTGCGCGTCTTCACACCAGCACGCGGCCTGGATGGCCATGCGGCCGAGGCGCTCGATGCGGCGGCGCTGCATGGCCGGCACTTCGGCCAACGACGGCGTGCCCTCGCCCTGCGGCAGGAACGGCGCGTCGGCCCAGCCCATCCATTGGCTACGTTCTGTCAGTCCAGGCGCCCAGGCGGCCCAGTCGACAACGGAAAATTCGATCATTACCGGTGATGTTTGGATGGGCGGAAGACAGGCACGGGCCAACAGCATGGCGACGCGCGGCGGCCCCCCATTCCTGCAGCCGTGCGTCCGTCCAGGACGTCGCCGGCAGCCCCCCTGGCGGCCGGAAAGGTGCGAACGCTAGCACGTCCCGCGCAGGGAATACATGTTTCACAAACCGAAACGGGGAGCGGTCACCGGCCGCTCCCCGTTCACCTGCTTCAGTGGTAGCCGGCGTCGGCGCGCACCTTGCCGCGGAACACCCGGTACGACCAGGCGGTGTAGCCAAGGATGACCGGCAGCAGCACCACCAGGCCCACCAGGGTGAAGCCCAGCGACGAGGCCGGTGCCGCGGCCTGCCACAGCGTCATCGACGGCGGCAGCAGGTAGGGCCACATGCCCAGCACCAGGCCAGCGAAGCCGAGCACGAACAGGGCCAGGCTGAGCAGGAACGGCGGCAGGTCGCGACGCGGATGGATGGCGCTGCGCCACAGCGCGGCGGCCACCGCCAAGGTCAATAGCGGCACCGGCGACAGCCACCAGAAGTTGCCGTCACTGAACCAGCGATCCATCAGCCGCGAATCGAGGAACGGCAGCCAGCTGCTGACCTGGCCCATCGCCGCGATCACCGCCGCCACCAGCGGCCGGGTCATCTGACGCGCCAGCGCCTGCACGCGGCCCTCGGTCTTCAGGATCAGCCAGGTGCTGCCCAGCAGCGCGTAGCCGGCCACCAGCGCCGCACCGGTCAGCATCGCGAACGGGCTGAACCAGGTGAACGCGCCGCCGCTGAAGCGGCCATCGACCAGCGGGATGCCCTGCACCAGCGTGCCCAGGATGACACCCTGGGCGAAGGTCGCCAGCAGCGAGCCCAGGCCGAAGGCCACGCTCCACAGCCGGCGCGAGCGGTGCGCCTTGAAGCGGAATTCGAAGGCCACGCCACGGAAGACCAGCGCCACCACCAGCAGCAGCACCGGCAGGTACAGCGCCGACAGCAGCACCGCATACGCCTTGGGGAACGCCGCCAGCAGGCCGGCACCGCCCAGCACCAGCCAGGTCTCGTTGCCGTCCCAGATGGGCGCGGCGGTGTTCATCATCAGGTCCAGCTGTTCCTCGTCCTCGGCGAACGGGGCGAGGATGCCGATGCCGAGCACGAAGCCGTCCAGCACCACGTACATCAGCACGCCAAAGCCGATCACCGCGAACCACGCCACCGGCAGCCAGGTCATCAGGTCCATGTCAGCGCTCCTCCAGCGGTTCGTCGGCGGCCGACAGCGGCCGCGCCGGGGTGTGGCTGCCATGGTCCAGCGAGGGCCCCTCTTCATACGGCTGCGGACCGTGGCGCAGGATCTTCACCAGGTACCAGATGCCCCAGCCGAACACGAAGGCATAGCCGACCACGTACACCGCCAGCGACAGCGCGGTCATCCACGCACTCTGCGGGCCCACCGCATCGGCGGTGCGCAGCACGCCGTAGACCACCCACGGCTGGCGCCCCATCTCGGTGACGAACCAGCCCGACACCAGCGCGATGAAACCGCTGGGCAGCATCCAGTTCCAGCCGCGCAGCAGCCATGGCGAATCAAGCAGTTTCTTCCGCCCCAGCTGCACCGCCGAGACCCAGGCCAGCAGCAGCATCAGCGTGCCCAGCCCGACCATGATGCGGAAGGCGAAGAACACCGGCGTCACCGGTGGCCGCTCGCTGGCTGGCACGGAGGTGAGCGGATCAAAGGTGCCGTCCAGCGAATGGGTCAGGATCACGCTGCCCAGCTTCGGGATCGCCACTTCGAAATCGTTGCGCTGTTCCTTCTCGTTGGGCAGGGCGAACACCACCAGCGGCACGCCCTCGCCGGCCTTGCTTTCATGCCAGTGCGCTTCCACCGCCGCGATCTTCATCGGCTGGTGCTTCAGCGTGTTCAGGCCATGCATGTCGCCGACGAAGATCTGCACCGGCACGGTCAGCGCGGCAAACGCCACCGCCGCGACCAGCATGCGCCGGCCCGCTTCGACGTGCGTGCCCTTGCGCAGGTACCACGCGCCCACGCCACCGATCACGAAACAGGTGGTGATGAACGAACCCAGCGCCATGTGCGCCAGGCGGTACGGGAAGGATGGGTTGAACACCACCTGCCACCAGTCCACCGGATGGACGATGCCGTTGATCATTTCGTAGCCGGCCGGCGTGTGCAGCCAGCTGTTGGACGACAGGATCCAGAAGGTGGAAAACAGCGTGCCCAGCGCCACCATGCAGGTGGACAGGAAATGCAGGCGCGGCGATACCCGGCCCCAGCCGAACATCATCACGCCGAGGAAACTGGCTTCCAGGAAGAACGCGGTGAGCACTTCGTAGGTCAGCAGCGGGCCGATGACCGTGCCGGCCACTTCGCTCAGCCGCGGCCAGTTGGTGCCGAACTGGAAGGCCATGACGATGCCGCTGACCACGCCCATGCCGAAGGACACGGCAAAGATCTTCTGCCAGAAGAAATACAGGTCGCGCCACACGGGCAGTTTCGTGCGCAGCCAGCGCCATTCGATGAAGGCCAGCCAGCTGGCCGTGCCGATGGTGAAGGCGGGGAACAGCACGTGGAAACTGATGACGAATCCGAACTGGATCCGCGACAACAACAACGCGTCCAAGGGACGCCTCCTGCCGGGTACGGGTGGGATACCGGACCACTTTAGGAGGATTTGGTTAAGCCGGGATGCGACCGGGTGACGCGCTGCTTCACTATGTCGCAGGGCGGAAGCCGCCGGGCATGGCCGCGCCCCATGACCTGCGGGCGCCGATCCGACGAACGCATCGCCATGCGCGGGGAACCTTCCGCTGGGCCCGGCGAGGGCTGTCAGTGCCAGAAATACCAGGCCGCTGCACCCAGCAGCGCGCCAAACAACAGCACCTGCACCACCACATACAGCGCGCCACTGTCGCGCGTTTCCGCCTGCAGCCGCTGCTGCAGCGCCTCGCTCACATCCGGCACCGGCGCCTGCCGTTCCTGCTCGCGCAGCGCCTGCGACAGCGCGCGCGCATCGGCATCGCGGGGGTCGTTGGCTTCGCTCACAGCAGCTCTCCGGCGGTGGCGCGTCGCGTCAGCTCCTGTTTCAGGGTCTGCCGCGCGCGGAACAGGTGGCTCTTGATGGTACCGCGCGCCAGCCCGGTCACCTGTTCAATCTCGACCAGATCGAAATCCTCCAGGTAGTGCAGGCCCACGATCAGGCGCTGCGGCGGGGTCAGCCGTTCCAGCGCCGCGCCGAGCTGGCGTCCAGCCTGCAGCGCCTCGCTCAGCTCGGCCGGGCCGGGCCCCTCGTCGCCGATGCCCAGTTCCTCGGGCACCTCCACCGCCACCATCCACTGCATTTCCAGCCGGCGGCGGCGCAGGTGCTGCAGCGCGGTGGTGTAGGCCACCCGCGAAACCCAGGTGCGCAGCGAGGATTCGCAGCGGAACCGGTGCAGCTGGCGGAACACCGCCAGGAAGGTCTCCTGCAGCAGGTCGGCGACCTGGTCGCGGTCGCCGACCATGCGCCCGATCACATGCGCACAGGTACGTTGATGGGCCTGCACCAGCTGCACGAACGCCGCCTGCGAGCCATCGATGATGGCAGCCACCAGCGCGCGGTCGTCCTCCCACCCAGCCGGTGCCTCCACGGGGGCGTCGCGACGACGCCCGCGCAGTGCGGCCAGGGCACCGCCCAGCAGGCTCATGCGCAATGCACTCCGGGCGCCCGTGGCATGTGCCGGTCAGCCCTTGCGGACGGCGGGACGGGTGAAGTGCCACGCCAGCAGCTGGCCGAGGCCGGCACTGCCGGCCAGCGCGGCGGCGGCTCCGAAGGTCAGCTCGCGGGCGCCGATGGCTTCCAGCAGGGCCATGGCCAGGGCCAGGCAGACCAGGCTGATGCCCCAGCGCAGCGCGCCCTGGCGGCGGCGCTCTTCTTCCAGCCCGGCCAGCGAGCGGATCACTTCCTCGGGCACGTGCGGGGCGACCAGCTTGCTGCGCGCACGCGCATCGGCGACGGCATGGATCGCGTAGGCGATGCAGATGAAGAGGGTGATCGGGATGAGTTCCTGCATGGTCGTGCTCCTGTCCGGTGAATGATGTGGGTTCAGGAGATTGGATGCTTGAGGCCGGTCACCGGTTGCAGTGCAGATTTCAGGCGTCGTCGTCGGTCCCGGGATCGGCCGGCGGATCGGGAAAGTAGGTTTCCACATGGAAGCCCAGCCGCAGGTCGGCCATCAGCCTTACCAGCGCGTCGTCCAGCACGAACCCGGCCCAGGCCTGCTTGCCGAACACGGCGATGCGCAGGCCGATTTCGGCGCCTTCCTGGTTCAATGCCTGGATCACCTCCACCCGTGCCTGCAGGATTTCGACCACCTGCGGCCAGGCGTCCATCAGCCAGCCGTCCTTGCCAGCGGCCAGTTCAAAGCTCACCCGGGTGAAGCCATGTACCCGGATCAAGTGACCATCACCGTCAAGCAGGTCGGTGCCCACATCGCGGAAGAACCCGCGTTCCAACCCCAGCCGGGCCGCAATGTCGGCGCTGGAGCACACGGGGTGCTGCACCACCAGGGAAATGCGGTAGTCGTAGGGGTACATGGTCGGTTCCGTCCGGATCAGGCGCCCATCATGCGCCACGCGAGGCCCTGCAGCGCCTTTGCCCAAGCGGTCTGCATGACCTGTGGCCCCCTCCCCCGGCCCGGGCGGCTGCTACCCTTGCCCGGTTTCCTCATCTGGTGCCGTGAGCCCATGTCCCGAGTGCTGCCCCTGTCCCTCCTGCTGTCGGCCGTGCTGGCCGCACCGGCCGCGCATGCTGCGCCGACGCCGATCACCATCGAACAGGCCATGGCCGACCCGGACTGGATCGGTCCGCCGGTCGAGAAGGCCTGGTGGTCCTGGAACAGCCAGCAGGTCGAGTACCAGCTCAAGCGCAGCGGCAGCCCGGTGCGCGACACCTTCCGCCAGCCGCTGGCCGGTGGCGCTGCCGCGCAGGTGGCCGATGACCAGCGCGGCACCCTGGACGTGGCCGAGCCGGTCTACGACCGCAGCCGCAGCCGCAGCGCCTTCGTCCGCAACGGCGATGTGTTCGTGCGCGACCTGCGCAGCGGCGCGCTGACCCAGCTGACCCGCACCAACGAGCGCGCCGCCGGCGTGAACTTCGCCGCCGACAACGGCGTGATCTGGCGCGTGGGCCAGAACTGGTTCCACTGGACCGCCGCCAGCGGCGTGCAGCAGGTGGCCAGCCTGAAGGCCGACAAGGACCCGGCCAGCAAGCCCAAGGACGACCTGCTGCGCGACCAGCAGCTGCGTACCCTGGAAACCCTGCGCCGCGACCGCGACCAGCGTGAAGCGCTGAAGGACCAGGACCAGCGCTGGCGCCAGGCTGACCCGACCCGTGCGGCGGCCCCGATCTACCTGGGCGCCGACGTGGAGATCGCCGACAGCCTGCTGTCGCCGGACCTGGGCCACCTGATCGTGGTGACCAAGCCGAAGGACTTCGACGACGGCCGCACCAGCAAGATGCCGCTGTACGTGACCGAATCCGGCTACGAGGAAAGCGAGGACACCCGCACCCGCGTCGGCCGCAACGGCTTCGAGCCGCACACCCTGTGGTACGTGGACGTGCGCACCGGCAAGGCCGAGAAGCTCTCGCTGTCGGGCCTGCCGGGCATCGGCACCGACCCGCTGGCCGAGCTGCGCCGCAAGGCCGGCAAGGACCCGCTGAAGGGCGACCGCAGCGTGCAGGTGATGAGCGACTTCATGGGCGGCGGCATGCGCTGGAGCGCCGATGGCCAGCAGGCCGCGGTGATGCTGCGCGCCAACGACAACAAGGACCGCTGGATCGTCAGCATCGGCAGCGACGGCCGCGTGCAGAACCGCCACCGCCTGACCGACAACGCCTGGATCAACTGGGGCTTCAACGATTTCGGCTGGATGGCCGACGGCCGCACCCTGTGGCTGCTGTCCGAGGAATCGGGCTACTCGCACCTGTACACCCAGGCCGGTTCGGCCAAGCCGCAGGCGCTGACCAGCGGCAAGTGGGAAACCTCCGCGCCGGTGCTGTCGGCCGACGGCAAGGGCTTCTACTTCCTGTGCAACCAGCAGGCGCCGCACGACTATGAAGTCTGCGCGGTCGACACCGGCAACCGCCAGGTACGCGAGCTGACCAGCCTCAATGGCGTGGAAGACTTCTCGCTGTCGCCCGATGGCCAGCAGCTGCTGGTGCGCTACTCGGCCGCCTACCTGCCGACCCAGCTGGCCGTGGTGCCGAGCGCCGGTGGCCAGGCGCGCGTACTGACCGACACCCGCACCGCCGAGTACAAGGCGCGCGAGTGGATCCAGCCGAAGCTGGTGGCGGTGCCGTCCAAGCACGGTGCCGGCGTGGTCTGGGCCAAGTACTACGAGCCCGAGCACAAGGAGCCGGGCAAGAAGTACCCGATCGTGATGTTCGTGCACGGTGCCGGCTACCTGCAGAACGTGCACCAGCGCTACCCGGCGTACTTCCGCGAGCAGATGTTCCACAACCTGCTGGTGGAGAAGGGCTACATCGTGCTGGACATGGATTACCGCGGCAGCGAGGGCTACGGCCGCGACTGGCGTACGGCGATCTACCGCAACATGGGCCACCCGGAACTGGAAGACTACAAGGACGGCCTGGACTGGCTGGTCGACACCCAGCAGGGTGACCGCGACCACGCCGGCATCTACGGCGGTTCCTACGGCGGCTTCATGACCTTCATGGCGCTGTTCCGTTCGCCGGGCACGTTCAAGGCCGGCGCCGCGCTGCGCCCGGTGGTGGACTGGAACAACTACAACCACGCCTACACCAGCAACATCCTCAACACGCCGGACATCGACCCGGAGGCGTACCGCACGTCCTCGCCCATCGAGTACGCGCAGAACCTGCAGGACAACCTGCTGATCGCCCACGGCATGATGGATGACAACGTGTTCTTCCAGGACTCGGTGCACCTGACCCAGCGCCTGATCGAGCTGCACAAGGACAACTGGTCGATCGCCCCGTACCCGCTGGAACGCCACGGCTACATCCGTGCCGATTCCTGGCTGGACCAGTACAAGCGCATCCTCAAGCTGTTCGAGCAGAACCTGAAGTGAGCAACGCCGCGGCCACGATCCAGATCGTGGCCGCGGTCATCCTGGATGACCGCGGCCGGGCGCTGGTGGTGCGCAAGCACGGCGCCGGCCGCTTCATCCAGCCCGGCGGCAAGCCCGAGGCGGGCGAAGCACCGCTGCAGGCCCTGGCCCGCGAGCTGGACGAGGAACTGGGCGTGCAGCTCGATGCCGCCAGCGCGGTCGCCCTGGGCCGTTTCGAGGACTGGGCGGTGAACGAACCCGGCCATCGCGTGCAGGCGCAGGCCTGGTGGGTGCAGGTCGCGGGTACACCGACCGCACGCGCCGAGATCGCCGAACTGGCCTGGGTGCCGCTGCGGCCACCGCACGGCCTGTGCTTGGCACCCCTGAGCGAACACCATATCCTGCCGGCAGTAGCGCGCTTCTGCACGCTCTGAGACCCGCAGCCAAGGACATCGGATGTCATCGTCTCCCCCCACATTGCCCGCGGCCCGTGCGTTCGCACGCAACGATTTCGTCCGTCCGCTGGCGATCGCTTCCCTGCTGGTCTGCGCACTGGTGCTTGTCTGGTGCCTGCTGCAGACCTTGGCGCTGTGGGCGCTGAGCGGCAGCGGACCATGGCAGGTTATGGTCGCCGCCGCAGAAGAGAAATCGCTCCCGTCCAGCGTACTGTGGCTCCTGCGGGAGCCGGTTGCAGCCAGCCTGTGGCTGTCGGCTGGCTGCGTGCCTTCCACGCTGGCCAGTTGGGGCCTGTACCGGCAGCGGCGCTGGGGCTTGTGGAGCTACGTCTGGCTGCTGGTGCTGTCCGGGCTGGCCAATCTGGTCCTGGCCGGGTGGCTGGACGCCGTCGTAGCGGAGATGATCGCCCACGTGGACGATGCTGCTACCCGCAGCGAGATGCAGGTGCAGCGCCTTCTGATGTCAGCCACCACGTTCGGTGGTTCGATAGTGATCCTTGGCCTGCAGGGTTGGCTGGCCTGGCGCCTGCTGCGGCCGGACATCCGCGCGCGCTTCCGCTGATCTGCGCGGCCGCCGTGCTGCGGAACAGCACGGGCCCTGCGGTAAAGTACGCGCCATGAACGATTTCGAGCGCGTACGCGCCTACCTCACCGACCTGCAGGACCGTATCTGTGCGGCCATTGAAGCCGCCGACGGCCAGGCCCGCTTCCAGGAAGACCTGTGGCAGCGGGCCGAGGGCGGTGGCGGGCGTACCCGCGTGCTGCGCGACGGTGCGGTGTTCGAGCAGGCCGGCATCGGCTTCTCCGATGTGTCCGGCAGCCGCCTGCCGCCGTCGGCCTCGGCCAACCGGCCCGAGCTGGCCGGCGCCTCCTGGCGCGCCACCGGCGTGTCGCTGGTGTTCCACCCGCTCAACCCCTACGTGCCGACCACCCACGCCAACGTGCGCTTCTTCCAGGCGCAGCGCGATGGTGAAGTGGTGGCCAGCTGGTTCGGCGGTGGCTTCGACCTGACCCCGTTCTATCCCTTCGACGAGGACGTGCAGCACTGGCACCAGGTGGCCCATGACCTGTGCGCGCCGTTCGGCGAGGAACGCTACGCCGCGCACAAGCGCTGGTGCGACGAGTACTTCTTCCTGCGCCACCGCAATGAAACGCGCGGCGTCGGCGGCCTGTTCTTCGATGACCTGCACGGCGATTTCGAGCGCGATTTCGACTACCTGCGCGCGGTCGGCGACGGCTTCCTCGATGCGTACCTGCCGATCGTGCAGCAGCGCAAGGACACCGCGCATGGCGAACGCGAGCGCGAGTTCCAGCTGTACCGTCGCGGCCGCTACGTGGAGTTCAACCTGGTCTACGACCGCGGCACGCTGTTCGGCCTGCAGAGTGGCGGCCGCAGCGAGAGCATTCTGATGAGCCTGCCGCCGCGGGTGCGCTGGGAATATGGGTTCAGCCCCGAAGCCGGCAGCGCCGAGGCGCGCCTGGCCGATTATCTGGTGCCGCGCGACTGGGTGTGAGCCTGTAGCGCCATGCGAAAGGCAGCCGAGCGTGGGCTCGGCTCTACACGGATCTCTGCAGTGTAGAGCCGAGCCCACGCTCGGCTGCTTTCGGCGTTACGCGGATTTCTGCCGCGGAATGATCGTGATGTGGCCGGTGGTTTCCAGCAGCGCCAGTTCGACATCCTCTACCCGCAGGCAACCCTGCTGGCGCAGCGCGGCGTCGAAGTCCGCGGTGCTGACCAGCTCACGACGCAGCACCGCCGCCAGCAGGCGCCCGTCGCGGGCGATCACCACCGGCTCGCCTTCGATCATGCGTTCCATGCGCCGGCTGCGCGTGGTCAGCCAGCCCACGCCGTAGTTCAGCAGGATCAGCGTGGCGGCCAGCAGCAGGCCGCCGCCCAGCGACGTGTCGGTGCCCAGCAATGCGTTCTGCACCGCGTTGCCCAGCAGCACGATCAGCAGCACATCGAACGGGGTGATCTGCCCCAGCGCGCGCTTGCCGCCCAGCCGGACCATGCCCAGCACGACGACATAGACCACCACCGCGCGCAGGACGAATTCCCACCACGGCATCGCCAGTGCGAACAGATCGGGCATTGTGGTTTCCCCTGCGAAGCGATGCCCAGCGTGGCGCAGCGAGGCACAAATAAAAAGCCCCGCTGACCAGGGGGAGGTCAACGGGGCCGGGGAACGGGCGCTTGGGGAGGAGCCCCCGTTCCGAGATCTGCTCCAGGGGATGGGAGAGATCCACAACAGGCGTTGCGCCTGTCGAGAGTTATAGAAACACCCCGAACACTAACGGTTCGTGAAGGGGCCCAATTTATTGTAGGCCCCCGCCGGAAACATTCATCTTCGAGTCAGAAAAACCGGGCAAATGAACGATTCATGGCGCTATTAGCCTGAATGCGAATCAGTGCGCCTCGTCCCAGTTAACCCCAACGCCGGTATCGACCTCCAGCGGAACCCGCAATTTGGCCGCTTGCGACATGCGCTCGATCACGTTTTTACGCAGTTCCTCGGTGAAACCGGCCTCGCTTTCGAACACCAGTTCATCGTGTACCTGCAGGATCATCCGCGCCGGGGCGCCGCTGTCGTGCAGCCACTGGTCCACCGAGACCATCGCCCGCTTGATGATGTCCGCCGCGGTGCCCTGCATCGGCGCATTGATCGCCGCGCGCTCGGCACCGGCACGCAGGCCCTGGTTGCGCGCGTGGATGTCATTCAGATACAGGCGGCGGCCGAACAGGGTTTCCACGTAGCCCTGGTCACGCGCCTGCTGGCGCATCCGTTCCATGAAGTCGCGCACGCCGGGGTAACGGCTGAAATACAGCGCGACATAATCCTGCGCCTGGCCACGGTCGATGCCCAGGTTGCGGGCCAGGCCGAAGGCGCTCATGCCGTACATCAGGCCGAAGTTGATGGCCTTGGCGGCGCGGCGCTCGTTGGGCGTCACCTCTTCCAGCGTGCGCCCGAACACCTCGGCGGCGGTGGCGCGATGGACGTCGGCGCCCTGCTCGAAGGCGCGCACCAGGCCCGGATCCTCGGACAGGTGGGCCATGATCCGCAGCTCGATCTGCGAATAGTCGGCCGCCAGCAGCTGGAAACCTTCCGGCGCCACGAAAGCGCGGCGGATGCGGCGGCCATCCTCGGTACGGATCGGGATGTTCTGCAGGTTCGGGTCGGACGAGGACAGGCGGCCGGTGGCGGCGCCGGACTGGTGGTAGCTGGTGTGTACCCGGCCGGTGTCCGGGTTGACCATCTCCGGCAGCTTGTCGGTGTAGGTGCTGCGCAGCTTGGCCAGCCCGCGGTAATCGAGGATCACCCGCGGCAGCTCGTGCTGGTCGGCAATCGCCTCCAGCGCCTCTTCATTCGTGCTGGGCTGGCCCTTCGGGGTCTTCACCACCGCCGGCAGCTTCAGCTCGTCGAACAGCACCGCCTGCAGCTGCTTGGGCGAATCCAGGTTGAAGCTGCGCCCGGCCAGCTCGGTGGCCTTCTGCTGCGCGGCCAGCATGCGCGAGGACAGATCGTGGCTCTGCCGGCGCAGCTCATCGGTGTCGATGCGCACGCCGTTGGCTTCGATGCGGGTCAGCACCGGCACCAGCGGCATCTCGATGTCGCGGTACACGCTGTCCAGCGCCGGCTCGGCCAGCAGCTGCGGCTGCAGCGCGTGGTGCAGGCGCAGGGTGATGTCGGCGTCCTCGGCCGCATACCGGCTGGCTTCGTCGATGCCCACCTGCGAGAACGAAATCTGCTTGGCGCCCTTGCCGGCCACGTCCTCGAACTTGATGGTGTTGTAGCCCAGGTAACGCAGGGCGAGCGAATCCATGTCGTGGCGGGTCGCGGTGGAATTGAGCACGAAGCTCTCGAGCATGGTGTCGTCGTGGTAGCCCTGCACGTCCACGCCATGGCGGCGCAGCACGTGCAGGTCGTACTTGCCGTGCTGGCCCAGCTTCTTCTTCGCCGGGTCCTGCAGCACCGGACGCAGCGCGTCCAGCACCTGCTGCAACGGCAGCTGCGCCGGCGCACCGGGGTAATCGTGGCCGACCGGGATATAGGCCGCCTTGCCCGGCTCCACCGCCAGGCTGACGCCGACCAGGCGTGCACGCATCGCGTCCAGCGCATCGGTCTCGGTATCGAAGCTGATCAGGTCGGCCTGCTGCACACGCTCGACCCAGGCCTGCAGCTGTTCGCTGGTCAGCACGGTTTCGTATTCGCCGGGCGCGGACAGCGCCGGGTCGAGTTCAGCCGATGGCGCTGCCTCGGCACTGCCACGGGCAAAACCGGCGGCGGTGCCACGCAGGCTCGGGGCGGCTTCGCTGGCGGCGGCCGGGGCCGGCAGCGGGCCACCCAGCTCCTTCAGCGCCTGGGTGAAGCCGTAGCGGGCGTACAGCTCGGTCAGCACCGGCACGTCCTGCTCGCGCAGGGCCAGGGTGGTCGGCGATGCATCCAGCTCGACGTCGGTGCGGATGGTCACCAGCTCGCGGTTCAGCGGCAGGCGCTCCAGCGCCGCGCGCAGGTTCTCGCCGATCTTGCCCTTCATGGTCGGGGCGGCGGCGATGACGCCGTCCAGGTGCTGGTATTCGGCCAGCCACTTGGCGGCGGTCTTCGGGCCGCACTTCTCCACGCCGGGCACGTTGTCCACGGTGTCGCCCATCAGCGCCAGCAGGTCGATGATCTGGTCGGCGCGCACGCCGAACTTGTCCATCACCGCGGCGTCGGAATCCATCCGGCTGCCGGTCATGGTGTTGACCAGCTCGATGCCCGGACGCACCAGCTGGGCAAAGTCCTTGTCACCGGTGGAAATGGTCACCTTCAGGTCCTGCGCCACGCCCTGCAGGGCCAGCGTGCCGATCACATCGTCGGCTTCCACGCCGGGGATGCGCAGAATGCTGATGCCCAGCGCTTCGACGATGCGGCACATCGGCTCGACCTGGCTGCGCAGGTCATCGGGCATCGGCGGGCGGTTGGCCTTGTACTGGTCGTACAGGTCGTCGCGGAAGGTCTTGCCCGGCGCGTCGACGACGAAGGCGACGTAGGCTGGTCGCTCCTTCAGCGTCGAGCGCAGCATGTTGACCACGCCGAACAGCGCGCCGGTGGGCTCGCCCTGTGCATTGGACAGGGGCGGCAGCGCGTGGAACGCGCGGTACAGGTAACTGGACCCGTCGATCAGGACTAATCTGCTCATGCGACGATTCTACGCGCCCCTGCCTGCACCGCGGCGACACGGCGGCGACGCATCCATGGGGCATAATCAGGCTCCGATCGATGCGAAGGCCCTGCCGATGAAGACCCTGATGCTGGCTTCCCTGCTGCTGCTTGCTGGCTGCGCCAGCATGGGTGGTGCAGGCGCTCCCCCGGTGGACGTGAAGGGCGCCGAAGTGTCCAGCCGCACCATGGACAACGGTGATGTCATCGAGGAATACCGCGTGTCCGGCCAGCTGCGCATGGTCAAGGTGACCCCGTCGCGCGGCGCACCGTTCTACATGTACGACAAGAACGGCGATGGCCGCATGGACAACGACAAGGACGGCGTCTCGCCGGTCTACTGGAAGCTCTACAGCTGGTGATGCAGCCCGGGGCCGGGGGCCCGTTGGGGGGGGGGGGGGGGGGCCCCCCCCCCCCCGGGGGCCGCCCCCCATTCCCGGCTAATGGTCCCCCCACCCCCGGCCGGCCTGCACAGGCGGGTGATAGGTTCGCGCCGGATCTTCCGGTTGATCCCATGACAGGCCCCGCAAGTGGGCCGGGATCGCGCTGCCATGAACCTCGAACCGGCAACCCCATCGCTGGTTGCATCCCTCGCCGCCGACCTGCGCCGCAGCAACGCGCGCGCGCGCATCAGCCGCAACGGCACGGCCGACCCGCGCCTGCTGCGCATCCTTGATTACATCGACGACCACCTGGGTGAGAGCGAACTGGGCGAGCAGATGATCTGCGAGGCCTTCGGGATGTCCCGCTCCACGGTCTACCGGCTGTTCCAGGCCCACGGCGGGGTGGCGCGTTATATCCGCGAGTGCCGGGCCTGGCTGGCGCACCGCCATCTGGCGCGTGATCCCGGCTGCCGTCTCACCTGGTTGCTGTATGAAGTCGGATTCGCGTCAGAGCGCCAGTTCCAGCGCGCGTTCCTGGCGCAGTTCGGCATGTCGCCGGCCGATTGGCGGCTCGCCTGCCGGCAGCGCGCACGGGGGTCGCTGCTGTCCTGAGCGGGCATGTGGCCGCCATCGGCGGGGCGGGAAGGTGGCGCCGGCACGCGTCCTGCGTGCCGGCGCCGGGTCCCCTCCCCGGGAACGCTTGAGCCCGCAGGTATCGATCAGCGGATGACCAGCACCGGCAGGGTGCTGCGCGCCAGCACTTCGGCGGTCTGGCTGCCCAGCAGCACGCGGGTCACGCCACGGCGGCCATGCGAGGTCATCACGATCAGATCGCTGTTGCGCTCGCCGGCCGTCTCGATGATGCCATCGGCGGCGTAGCGGTCCAGCACATGGATGGGATTGGCACGGATGCCCTGCTCGGCGGCCTTGGCCAGCGCCGGCTGCAGCACCTTCTGCGCGCCCTCCTCGCGGTCGGCCTTGTACTCCGGGCTGTTCATGTAGCCCACGCTCCAGCCCATGGCGTCATACATGCCCACCGCCCACGGCTCGGAGACCGTAACGATATCGACCTCGGCATTGAGATCCTTGGCCAGCTCCAGGCCCTTGGCCAGGCCCTTGTCGGACAGCTCGGAGCCGTCGGTGGCGATCAGGATGCGGGTGTACATGGTGGGCCTCCTTGGCGGGGTGCCAGTTGGGAACACCACCATTGCACACCCGATGTGCACGCCGCGCCTTGAGCAGGATCAATCCGTGCCCCGGTAGCGCCGGGGCATGCCCGGCGGCGCGTTCAGGCCTCGACGGTCACCCGCCAGCCGCCCTCGTGCGGCTGCCAGTCGAACTCCACCGGCAGGAACTTTTCGATCAGGCGCGCGTTGCTGGCCAGGTGGTCGCTGATGACGTGGGTGGTGAAGCTGCCCCCGCCGGCCAGCGCCATCGGCAGCAGCAGCTGGTCGGACAGGTACTCGCCCACCCAAGCGCCACCGGAGAGATAGGTGCGGACCTGGCCGGCCAGGCGCGCGCCGACCTGCTCGGCCGACACGCCACGCTCGCCATGGCCATCGAACACTTCCACGTGGTCGCCATGGCGCACGCGCACCATCGCCACATTGCCCGGCCCCAGCGCCGGCCGCACCGACTGCACGTGGCGCGGATGCGGGTCGACGCCCAGTTCATCGGCCAGCACCTGCAGCTCGCGCAGACCGATGCTGCTGGACAGGCCTGACATCACCACCTGCGCCTGCATCGATTCCAGCGCCGGCCGCTGTTCCATGCACGGTGCCTGCAACGCGGCGCAAGGCTGCACCTGCAGCTCGATCACGCCGCCACCGGCCGGGTGGAAGCCATGCTGCAGCAGCTGCATCGAGGCCTGCACGCCCATCCGTGCCAGTGACGGCAGGTAGCTGTCGGCGATGAAATCGGCGCTGGGTGCCAGCGGATTGTGGGTGCCGCCTTCCAGGCGCAGGCGCGACGGCCCCTGCGCGCGCCACAGCGCCGGCAGCACGGTCTGCAGCACCAGGGTGGCCGAGCCGGCACTGCCGGTAGCGAAGTGGTACTCGCCGGCGCTGACCACGCCCGGCTCGAAGCGCAGCGACGTAGCGCCCAGCGCAGCACCGTGGGTGCAGGCGTTGCCGACCTGCGCGGCGGCATTCACCGCGGTCAGGTGCTGGCGCATCAGCCCGGGCCTGCGGCGGATCGCGCGGATGCTCTGCAGGGTGAAGCCGATGCCGGTGCACAGGCTCAGGGTCAGGGCCGAGCGCAGCAGTTGTCCGCCGCCATGCCCGCCATCAAGTTCGATCATGTCCATCTGTTCTGTTCCTCCATGCCTGCGGTTTCGTCTGCAGGCCGTCCTGCCGCGCGCGACGCAGTGTACGTCGCGCGCGGCCCGCTTCATCCCTTCACGCACACCACCTGGCGCAACGTGTGCATGATCTCGACCAGATCACGCTGGGCTTCCATCACCGCCTCGATCGGCTTGTAGGCCGCCGGCGATTCGTCCACCACGTCCGCATCCTTGCGGCATTCCACGTGCGCGGTGGCCCTGGCGTGCTCGTCCACGGTGATCAGCTTGCGCGCCTGGGTACGGCTCATCACGCGGCCGGCACCGTGGCTGCAGCTGTGGAAGCTGTCCTCGTTGCCCAGCCCGCGCACGATGAAGCTCTTGGCGCCCATGCTGCCGGGAATGATGCCCAGCTCGCCCTTGCGCGCGCTCACCGCGCCCTTGCGGGTCAGCATCACTTCCTTGCCGAAGTGCACCTCGCGGTTGACGTAGTTGTGGTGGCAGTTCACCGCCTCGGCCTGGGCCTCGAACGGCTTGCTGATGACCGTACGCACGGCCGCCACCACGTTGCGCATCATCACCTCGCGGTTCATGCGTGCGAAACGCTGCGCCCATTCCACCGCGAACACGTAGTCACCGTAGTGCTGGCTGCCCTCGGGCAGGTAGGCCAGGTCCTGGTCGGGCAGGTTGATCATCCAGCGGCGCATTTCCTGCTTGGCCAGTTCGATGAAGTAGGTGCCGATGGCATTGCCCACGCCGCGCGAGCCGGAGTGCAGCATGAACCACACGCGCTGGTCCTGGTCCAGGCACACTTCGACGAAGTGGTTGCCGGTGCCGAGGGTGCCCAGGTGCTTGAGGTTGTTGGTGTTCTTCAGGCGCGGGTGGCGCTCGCAGATCAGCGCGAAGTCATCGACCAGCTGCTTCCAGCCTTCGATGGCCAGCTCCGGCGGCGTGTCCCAGCTGCCCTTGTCACGGCCGCCACGGGTCACGCTGCGGCCGTGCGGCACCGCCCGCTCGATCGCGCTGCGCACCGCCGACAGGTTGTCCGGCAGGTCGCTGGCATCCAGCGTGGTGCGCACGGCCATCATGCCGCAGCCGATGTCCACGCCCACCGCGGCGGGAATGATCGCGCCGACGGTCGGCACCACCGACCCCACGGTCGCACCCTTGCCCAGGTGCACGTCGGGCATCACCGCGATCCACTTGTGGATGAACGGCAACTTGGCGATGTTCTGCAGCTGCTCGCGTGCCTGGTCTTCCAGCGGCACGCCGCGCGTCCACAGCTTGATGGGTGCAGCGCCCGGCTGCTGGATCACGTCATGGTTCAGAGTGGTCATGGTGATGTTTCCTTTCATCCAATACATAAACAAAAAAGGTGCGGTGACAAAGGTGGCCGAACGCTCCGCCTGCCACCTTGCGGTGACAGCCGGCCGGGACTTGAACCCGACCCCGAAGGGTTTCCGATGTAGTTCGGCCTGCATTCCCCGCGAAACGAAAGCGAAGGTGCCGGCAGCACGACGAGAGGTGGAGGAACATCCTGCTCTACCACTGAGCTACCGCTGCGTTGCCACAGCGGGCGGGGCTCGAACCCGCGACCTGGAGCGTAAAAGGCTGTAGTTCCTCCGGCATTCGCAGTGCCGGCGTTGAAAATTCAATTCCTGGTCCTGCCCGGCTGGCCCCATTGCCAGCCGGGCGGTCCCTGGCGACATCCTTGCCGCCGTCCAACATCGTGTTTACAACGGCATGTCCTCGATGCGCTCGACCCAGCCGCTGCCATCGCCCGGCGCCTGCGCGAACTGCGCCAGCAGGTCGAACACCGCATCGCTGAAGCCGCCGATGTGCAGCACGTCCTCGCGCTGCACGGTCTGGCTGCTCGCCACCGGCTGCAGGTCGATGCACACCAGCCGCGCCTGCGGGCAACGCTGCTTCAGCGCGTCCCAGGCCTGCATCGTGGCCGTCGCGCCGCCCTTGCGGGTGTCACGCCAGCTCTCGTTGTCCGACACCAGCACCACCAGGTCGACCTGCTCGCGGCGACGGTTGAGGTATTCGAGCGGTGCACTGACCGAGGTACCACCGCCATTGATCGCCAGCTGCGCCGCCAACGTCATCACGCTGTCGCGCGGGTTCAACCGCACCGGGCGCACCTCGGTGTCGAACGGCAGCACCGTGGCCAGCGGCTGGCCGCGCAGCACGCAGGCCGCGATCAGCGCCGCCACGTCCACGCAGCGCACCGCCGAGCTGGCGCCCTTGCGGTAGCCGGTCACCGGCCACTGCATGGAACCCGATACGTCCACCGCCACCACCACCCGGCCCGGCAGTACCGGTACCTGCGCCGTGGCCGTTTCCATCGCGTCCTGCAACGCTTCGGGAATCTGCTGCGGCAGGCCGGCGCTGGCCTGGTAGGCCATCAGCAGCTGGTACGGCAGCACCCGGGCGCGGCGCACCTGGGCCGGATCACGCAGCCGCGCTGCGATCGCCGACACCATCGCCGGGTCTTCGAACACGCCGTTGCGGGCGAACGTGTTGAGGTTCATCCGCATCGACTGCCACGACGCACTGCGCGCCAGCGCCGACCACTGCGCCGCATCCAGCGGCAGCGTGCTGAAGTACTGGAACGGCAGGTCCGGCGGCAGTCCACGCGGGTCACGCTTGAACGCCTCGTAGGCCTGCACCAGTGCCGGCAGCTGCGCTTCGTCGTACGGGCGACCGACGATCCACGCATACAGCGCCTTGCGCTCGGCGCTGGCCGGCTTCGGGTGCACCATGCGGATCAGGTCGGCCAGCGACGGCTGCTGGCCGATAGCCGCACGCACCAGGGTTTCCGCCGATGCCTGCTGGATCCACTCGCGCACCAGACGCTTCGGCAGCGACCCCAGCGAACGGCGGCCGACCTGGCCGCTGCGCATGATCTGCACGAAGGTGCGCAGCTGGCGGCCGTTGTCGACCACCCGCGGGAACACCTGGGCGAAGGCTTCCGGGTCACGCACGCTGAGCACGGCCGCCAGCAGTGCCGGCATGTCCTTCATGTGCGCCACCTGGCGGGCATAGAACGCCGTGCGGGCAATGAAGCGCGGCTCGACCTGCGCGGTCAGCGCCAGCACGTGCTGCAGCGGTGCCTGGGCATCGCTGTAGAAGGTGTTGTTGAGGCAGCCGGTGGCCGCGTACAGGGCCAGGGCAGCGCGCGGGTCGCGGCGGTAGGCCAGGCCACCGGCTTCATTGACGGTGGTGGCCGGCGGCAGCGCCGGGGCACGCGGGGTGGAGAAGAGCGTCAAGTTGGCCATCGTGGTGTCCTCGGCGGGAACCGCCCGCTTGGTGTCTTGGGATGGATAGAGCAATGGCCGTGCCAACTTTTGCGCGATTCTCCCAACGTATTGTTTTTTAGGGATTTATTTTCCTTTGATGGCGCGGGCACGCCCACTCGTGCCGTGGAATGTATATAGTTTCAGCGCGCTTTTTATAGGAATGGATATGTCACGGCGACAGGTGGTCTTCGGCATGCTCGGTACCCAGCTCGACGCGGGCGAGGGCCCGGGCCGGTGGGAGAAGTGGCGGCCGACGGTGTCGCTGGGCATGCACGAGGATTTCCTGCCCGACCGCATCGAGCTGCTGCTGGACGAGCGCCGCTACGCCAAGCTGGCCCGCGTGGTCTGCGCGGACCTGCAGCAGGTGGCGCCGGAGATGGACGTGCGCCGGCACGACACCTACCTGGCCGATCCCTGGGAGTTCGAAGGGGTCTACTCGACGCTGCACGACTTCCTGGCCAGCTATCCGTTCCAGCCGGAGGAGGAGGACTACTACGTCCACATCACCACCGGCACGCACGTGGCGCAGATCTGCTGGTTCCTGCTGACCGAGAGCCGGCATTTCCCGGGCCGCCTGCTGCAGACCTCGCCGCCGCGCAAGCAGGACGGTGCGGCCGGCAGCCACGCCATCATCGACCTGGACCTGTCGCGCTACGACCACATCGCCCAGCGCTTCGCCCAGCAGCAGCTGCAGGACCGCGACCTGCTGAAGAGCGGCATCGCCACGCGTAACGCGGCCTTCAACGCGATGATCGCGCAGATCGAAACCGTGGCCACCCGCTCACGTGCGCCGATGCTGCTGATGGGGCCCACCGGTGCCGGCAAGAGCCAGCTGGCCAAGCGCGTGTTCGAGCTGAAGAAGCTCAAGCACCAGCTGCCCGGCCGTTTCGTCGAAGTGAACTGCGCCACCCTGCGCGGCGACGGCGCGATGAGCACGCTGTTCGGCCACACCAAGGGCGCCTACACCGGCGCCTCGTCCGACCGTGCCGGCCTGCTGCGTTCCGCCCACCAGGGCCTGCTGTTCCTCGACGAGATCGGCGAGCTGGGCCTGGACGAACAGGCCATGCTGCTGCGGGCGCTGGAAGAGAAGCGCTTCCTGCCGGTGGGCAGCGACCGCGAAGTGGAAAGCGAATTCCAGCTGATTGCCGGCACCAACCGCGACCTGCAGCAGTCGGTGCTGGACGGCCGCTTCCGCGAGGACCTGCTGGCGCGCCTGAATCTGTGGACCTATCACCTGCCCGGTCTGGCCCAGCGCAGGGAGGACATCGAGCCGAACATCGAGTTCGAGCTGCAGCGCTGGTCGCAGCAGCAGCACGCGCAGGTGCGCTTCAACGTGGAAGCACGCACGCGCTACCTGGCCTTTGCCACCAGTGCCGAAGCCGCCTGGCGCGGCAACTTCCGCGACCTGGGTGCATCGATCATGCGGCTGGCGACGCTGGCCAACGCCGGGCGCATCCAGACCGACGGCGTGGACGATGAGATCGCGCGCCTGCGCCAGCAATGGCGCGGCGGCCAGGCGCCGTCGCCGCTGGAAGCGCTGCTGGGCCCGGCCGTGGATGAACTGGACCGCTTCGACCGCGTGCAGCTGGAGGAGGTCGTGCAGGTCTGCGCGCGCTCGAAGTCTCTGTCCGCGGCCGGCCGCGAGCTGTTCGCGGTGTCACGCACCCAGCGCGCCAGCACCAACGATGCCGACCGCCTGCGCAAATACCTGGCGAAATTCGGGCTGGACTGGGAGCAGGTGTGTCGCCCCGTTGAACGGTAGCGTCGAGCTTGCTCGACGGCCGCCGGCGGCGCATGCTGGCCGCGCGGCATGCCGCCGCCCGCGGGGAGCACGCACATGCAGGACCGCAAGCCGACGTCATGGATCACCCCACGTAACATTCTGCTGACCGTGGCCGCTGCGTTCGTTCTGTTCTACAGCGGCTACCAGGTGGGTAAGCAGCTGGCCCTGCGCGAGAACGCGCAGCAGGCCGCAAGCCGGTAGAGTCGAGCTTGCTCGACTGCCCTTTGTGACCGGCAGCAGCGTGCCAACCAAGGTTGGCACCTACCGGAACATGCGACGGCATCGCGCCGACCAGATTGGCACGATGCCGGAGACACGCCTGCTCAGGCGATCTGCACGATTCGCGCGTTCTGGCACAGCGGGTAGCTGGCCACAAACTCGGCAATCGCATCACGCATCTTCTCGAACGATTCGCCGTACATGTACAGCGCGGTCTCGGTCGGGCCCTGCCACCAGCTGCAGATCTCGCCCAGGCCATCGATGTTGTCGGACAGCTGCTCGAACACGTGGTTGGAATCGCACTGTTCGTAGACCTCGTCCGGCAGGTTCAGGCCATCCAGGTAGATGCCCAGGCCCTCGGTCACGCCGAAGGCGCGATCAGCCTCGCCCGCACGCTGCACCTGCGAACCCTTCGGCGCACCCAGCTGCTCCAGCAGGTCGATCAGCTTCGGCACACCGTCCGCATCGACCAGCGCCACTTCGATGTCGCCGTACTCGACTTCGCCCAGGTCAGAGATCGCCGTGCCGCCTCCGACCAGCTCGCCCAGCTGGGCCGCCTGCAGCAGCGCATCGAGCGGATCCTCGAACAGCTCGTGGCGATGCTCGGGCTGCAGCTTCGCATTCAACTTCACGGTGACGTGGAAGGTCGGTTCGGTCATGGGGGGCATTCCTGGAAGATGTGGGATCTATTGTAGAGCCGAGGGCAGCGGCAGGAGCCGCTGCCAACGTCGCTTGCGACGGCCCGAAGGGTGACGGTCAGGACGACCGGCATAGCCGATGCTCGGCTGTTTTTCCCGCCACAAGCAGCCGAGCATGGGCTCGGCTCTACAACACCCGTGCTCAGCGCAGGAACGGCGGCACCTTGCGCTTCAGCAGCTCCACCAGCACCGGGTCCATGTAGTCGTAGTCATCAGGAATATCCAGGCAGATCACCCGCTTGCCGTTCAGCCATGCCTTGTAGCGGCTGGACAGGCGGTTGCGGTGCGCCTTCTCCATCACGAATACCAGGTCCGCCCACTGCAGCAGCTCCGGGCTGAGCACTTCATCCGCGTCAGCCAGCAACCCAGCCGAGGCGGTTTCAATCCCCGGCCAATCGGCGAACACCTGCTCGGCCGTCGGGCTGCGAAGTCGGTTCTGGCTGCAAAGGAAGAGCACGTTGCGGGTCATGCCCGCAGCCTAATCGGGGTCGGATCCCTTTTCCATCGGAAAAGGGCTCTGACCCCACCCGTTGCGCATGATCGGCGATCATTGGCCTCCCCCCGCCTGCAGAAGCGAAATGATCACCAAGGACGACCTGTTGCAGGAATTTGGCGAATTCCATGAAGCCGAGGGATGCTGCTTCGCCGAGTATGCCGTCGCCACCTATCGCCTCCACTGCAGCCTTCGCCTCTCCGACGACCAGACGGTTGCCGTCGTGTCGAAGGACATCCGCAATCCAGACTTTGCGGCCCGCATCCTGCTGCAGGCGCCAGCCGGGCTGCCCCGCGACCGGCCGACGATCTTCGATCTTCCAGAGAATGCCCATGGGTTCACCCATGCGATGGCGGTGCCCAGCACGTATCACGGCTTCCTCAACCAGATCGAGGACCGTGCGAACCTCTTCCTGTGCATACCGATCTTCCGCTGCGAGTTCAGCGGCAACGAATCGGTTGAGGAGTTCAAATGGTCGACGCACCACATCGTTGCCATCGACAACTGGCATCGGACCAGGGAGCCGAGTATCACGGTGTACTTCGACAACCCCCGCACCGGTGGCGGCACGGACGACGCCGGTGCCCTCGTTCCGCTGCGGGTGTTGCTGGACGAGATCGACAATCTCAACGGCGTGGGCAACGGCTTCATCGAGATCACCAACTACCGCGGCGAGGTGATCGAGGTGCTGTCGCCGGAGGAAGGCCACTACGTGTTGATCCGCAACCGCCAGGATGAAGAAGCGATGGACCGCGCCGGGTTGGTGGCAGCCGTGGAGACGTTCACCACTGACTGACGGCCGCCAGCTGTCACACCGGGGTCAGAGCCCTCCCTGCGGGAGGGATCCGACCCCTCGACGGTGATCAGATCACCGTCAGGTTGGCGTAGGCCATCACCAGCCACTTGCTGCCGGCATCGGCGAATTCGACCTGCACGCGGGCGTGGGCGCCGCTGCCTTCGTAGTCGGTCACCATGCCTTCGCCGAACTTGGGATGGGTCACCAGCGCGCCCAGCTTCAGCGGCGGTGCCTCGATCGAGGCGTGGCCCATCACCCGGCTGCTGCCCAGCGAGGCCGGCCGCGAGACCTGCACCTTCGGGCGCACTTCGTGCAGCAGCTCGCGCGGGATCTCGCGCAGGAAGCGCGACGGCAGGCTGTAGTTGTCCTGGCCGTGGATGCGGCGCGATTCGGCGTAGCACAGCACCAGCTTCTGCCGCGCGCGGGTAATGCCCACGTAGGCCAATCGGCGCTCTTCTTCCAGGCGGCCGCTTTCTTCCAGCGAACGCGCACTCGGGAACAGGCCGTCTTCCATGCCGGCCAGGAACACCAGCGGGAATTCCAGGCCCTTGGCCGAGTGCAGGGTCATCAGCTGCACGCCTTCCTCGCCCGCCTGCGCCTGGCCCTCACCGGCCTCCAGCGCGGCATAGGCCAGGAACGCGACCAGCTCGTCCATGTCCTCGCCCACTTCCTCGATGTCGTCGGCGCGGCGCAGGAAGCGCGAGGCGACCGAAACCAGTTCGTCGAGGTTGTCGGTACGCGATTCCGAATCCAGCGAATTGCGGCTTTCCTTGCTCCAGTGCTCGCGCAGCTGCGAGCGCGACAGCACATGGTCCACACGCTCGGCCAGGGTCATGTGCAGGGTCTGCGCCTGCAGCTCGTTCACCAGCACCAGGAAGCCGGCCAGCGCATTGCGTGCGCGTGCGGCCAGCGCCGTGCCCTGGGTGACCAGCATGGTGGCCTCCCACAGCGAGATGCCCTGCGCGCGCGCCTCGCGGCGCACCTCATCCAGGGTGCGCTCGCCGATGCCACGGGTCGGCGTGTTCACCGCGCGCTCGAAGGCGGCATCGTCGTTGCGGTTGGACAGCAGGCGCAGGTAGGCCAGCGCGTCCTTGATTTCGGCACGCTCGAAGAAGCGCATGCCGCCATACACGCGGTACGGTACCTGTTCGCTCAGAAGCGCTTCTTCCAGCGCGCGCGACTGCGCATTGCTGCGGTAGAGCACGGCCACTTCGGTGTAGCTGCCACCATCGCGCACCCACTGCCGCGCGCGCTCGACGATGTAACGCGCCTCGTCCATCTCGTTGTAGGCCGCGTACAGGTCGATCGGCTCGCCGTCGCCGCTGTCGGTCCAGAGTTCCTTGCCGATGCGGTCGGGGTTGTGCGCGATGACCGCGTTGGCCGCACCAAGGATGTTGGCGGTGGAACGGTAGTTCTGCTCCAGGCGGATGGTCTGCGCGCCGGGGAAATCGCGCAGGAAGCCCTGCACGTTCTCGACCTTGGCACCGCGCCAGCCGTAGATGGCCTGGTCGTCATCGCCGACCACGAACACGTGGCCTTCGTGACCGGCCAGCACGCGCACGAAGGCGTACTGGATGGCGTTGGTATCCTGGAACTCGTCCACCAGGATTTCGCGGAAACGCGCGCGGTAGTGCGCCAGCAGCGGCGGGTTGTCGCGCAGCAGTTCGTGCGCGCGCAGCAGCAGCTCGGCGAAGTCGACCAGGCCGGCGCGGTCGCAGCGCGCCTGGTATTCGATGTAGGCCTGGCGCATGGTTTCCAGCCACGCATCATGCGGCTCGGGCTGGATGTGCTGCGGGCGGCGGCCCTCATCCTTCTGTTCGTTGATCCACCAGGCGATCTGCTTGGGCGGGTGCTTGCTGTCGTCGATTTCCAGCGCCTGCACCACGCGCTTGACCAGCCGCAGCTGGTCGTCCGAATCCATGACCTGGAAACCTTCGGGCAGCTTGGCGTCCTGCCAGTGCAGACGCAGCAGGCGGTTGGCCAGGCCGTGGAAGGTGCCGATCCACATGCCGCGGCTGCCGTTGGGCAGCTGCGCGTCGATGCGGTGGCGCATCTCGCCGGCGGCCTTGTTGGTGAAAGTCACCGCAAAAATGCCATGGGTCGGCACGCCTTCGACTTCATGCAGCCAGGCGATGCGGTGGGTGAGTACGCGGGTCTTGCCGGAACCGGCACCGGCCAGCACCAGGTGGTGGCCGGGGGGAGCGGAGACGGCTTCGCGCTGGGCCGGGTTCAGGCCATCGAGCAGGTGGGAGACATCCATGCTCCCATTTTACGGCATCGCCGTCGCGGCTCCTGCGACCACCTGCGTGGCCAGGGCCTGCGCCTGCTGACGCAGTTCAGGCACGGCCAGGCTTTCCCACAGGCTGCCGATGCGCAGGCTGCCGAGCACGCCCAACCGCGCCTGCGCTGCACCGCTGCGGCTGCACAGGCGGTCGCCCGGCACGCTGCTGTCCAGGCCCAGGCCATGCGGCCCGGGGCGGGCCAGACCGTCGGCCTGCAGCTGCTGCAGCAGCGGATTGCGCAGCGCCGTGGCGCGGGTCTCGACGCCGGTGGCATTGACCACCACCGCGATCGTCCACTGCTGTTCGCCGCCCGCGGCATCGCGACCGGAGAGGTGAAGCGCGTCGCCTTCGCGCCAGATGCGCTGCAGCCGGGCACGGTGCAGGTGCAGCTGGCCGCTGGCCTGCAGTGCCTGCAGCTGCGCCTCGACGTCCTCGGCGATGCGGTGGCGGTGCACGTCCCAGTAGCGCACCACATGGCGCAGGAAGCGTCGCTGGTCGGCCTCGTCCAGGCTGCACCACAGCGCCTGACCATGCGGGCGGATGCGATCCATCACGCCCTGCCACGGCTGGCCATCGGCCTGCGTCTGCCGCGCGAAGCCGCGCAGGGCACGCACACGCTGGCGCAGGGTCATCGGCAGCAACGCGGCCGGGTCGAATTCGGGCAGCACGCCATGCGCATGCGGCAGCGGCAACAGGCCATGCCGCGAGATCACGTGCAGCGGCCCCGTATGGCCGGCGGCGACCAGGGCCAGCACGGTGTCGGCCATGCTCAGGCCGGAACCGACGATGGCCAGCGCATGGGCACCGGCCAGCGTGCGCACGCCGTCATAGTCCCAGGCCTCGACCACGTCGTCGGCAGGCAGCGCATCGGCGCCGGCCACCGGCAGCGGACGCATGCTGTTGCCGGTGGCGATGACCGCCTGCGCCGCGTGCAGCGTGCTGCCATCGCCCAGCTGCAGGTGGTAACCGTGGTCATCCGGCTGCAGGCCCAGCACCGGCTGCGCGATCTCCTGCAGCTGCGCCGGGCTGGCGGCCACCGCGTCCTGCAGGCGCTGCTGCAGGTAGGCGGCGAAGTGATGGCGGCTCACGTAACGCTCGCCGAGCAGCTCGCGCGCCTCGCCCGGGTAAGCGCTGACGGCCTGCAGGTAATCGAGGAAATCGCCGGGCTGGTCGGGGAAAGCACTCATCTTCGCCGCGGGCACGTTCAGCAGGTGCTCCGGCCACGGCGTGGCGTACGCGATGCCCTGGGCGAGCTGCGAGGCGGGTTCGAAGATGGCCAGCGCCAGCGGCGCCTGGGCCTGGCGCAACACCTGGATCGCCACCAGCACACCGGCGGCACCACCGCCGATGATCGCCAGGTCCAGTTCGCCATTTCGCGATGAATCAGTCATGCACCGATTGTAGGCCATGGCAGGTGACGGCCCGGGTTGCCGCAACGGGCCGTTTCCACGCCGGTGGCCTGTGCGCTCACATCAACGCATCGGCCAACCGCGCGATGCCTTCGCGGCTGCGCTTCCAGGCCGGGCGCTGGCGCCACTGCTCCAGGTCCAGCAGGCGCGACTGGCGCAGGTAGTCGTCCTCGATGGCGCACAGCTGCTGCACCAGCGGGCGGTCGTAGCAGATCAGGCCGATCTCGGCATTCAGCGCAAAAGAACGGATATCCATGTTGATCGAGCCGAGCACGGCGATGTCCTCGTCCACGCTCATGTGCTTGGCGTGCAGGAACTGCGGCTCATACAGCGCGATCTGCACGCCACAGCGCAGCAGTTCCTCGTAGTACGCCTCCTGCGCCCACGAGGTCAGCCGCTGGTTGTTGCTGGCCGACAGGATCAGCTGCACCTTCACGCCGGACAGCGCAGCGATGCGCAGCGCGCTCAGCGTCGCTTCGTCAGGCACGAAATACGGCGTGACCATCACCAGCCGTCGCCGCGCCAGGTGGATCAGCGCCGCCACCGCATCGCGCGCGTTGCTGTAGGGGTACGCCGGGCCACTGGGCAGCAGCTGGGTGGCGATGTCGTCGCCGCACTCAGCCACGTCGGCGATGACGTCCAGGCGCTGCCCGGTTTCCATGTACCAGTCGCTGGCGAACACCGCCTCCAGGTGGGCCACCGCCGGGCCGCGCACGCGCGCGACCAGCTCGCGGTTGGGGTGGCCGGGCACGAAGCGCGGGCCGGCCAGGTTCTGCGAGCCGACGTAAGCCACTTCGTTGTCGATCACCGCGATCTTGCGGTGGTTGCGCAGGTCCATGCGCCCGCTGCGGCGCCAGCGCAGGCCGCCGGGCAGCATCGCCCGCACTTCGATGTCACGCGCCTGCAGGCGCTTGCGGTAGGCACGCAGGCCGCGCTTGGCACCCACCGCATCCAGCAGCACGCGGCACTGCACGCCGCGCGCGGCGGCACGCTGCAGCGCTTCGACGATGGCTTCGCCCACCGCGTCGTCGAACATCAGGTAGTACAGCAGGTGGACGCGGTCCTCGGCCTGGTCGATGTCGGCGATGAGGGTGTGCAGCGATTCGTCGTAGTCGGTGAGCAGGTCGACCGCGTTGCCGTGCACCGGCATGAAATCACCCTGGCGCTGCACCAGCGGCACGATCTCGGCGATGGCGGTGTCGGCGGTCGGGGTCCAGCGCAGGCGGTGCTGCAGCGCCTGTTCCTCGCGGATGACCTGCGACGCCTCGGCTTGCCGGCGGATGCGTTCGCGCGACAGCCACGGGTGGCCGAACAGCAGGTACAGCGGCAGGCCCAGCAGCGGCACGAAGCCGACCAGCAGCAGCCAGCTGCGCGCCGCCCCCGGCGTGGTGCGGGTGGGGATCCAGCACAGCGCGACCAGCCGGATGAGCCAGTCGATCAACAGCAGGTAGGAACCCAGCAGCCACTCGAACAGCATCGCGTCGCCCGTCGGAGGTGTGGGGTCATTCTGCCCAGCCTTCAACCGGCCTGCCAACCCAAAGCGTGCCGACCAACGGTCGGCACCCACCGGCACCCACCACAGGAAAGCCGGGCACAAAAAAACCCGCCACGAGGGCGGGTTTTTTCGGAAGCGACCAGCAATCCTTGCGGATTACTTGATCTTGCCTTCCTTGTACGGGACGTGCTTACGCACGACCGGATCGTACTTGGAGAATTCCATCTTCCCCGGGGTGTTCTTCTTGTTCTTGTCGGTCGTGTAGAAGTGACCGGTACCAGCGGTCGAAATCATACGGACCTTATCGCGCTTGCCTGCCATGATCGTCTACTCCTCAGACCTTTTCGCCGCGCGCACGCAGCTCAGCCAGAACGGAATCGATACCGTTCTTGTCGATGGTGCGCAGTGCATGCGCGGAAACACGAAGCTTCACCCAGCGGTTCTCGCTGGCAACCCAGAAGCGGCGCTCGTGCAGATTCGGCAGGAAACGACGACGGGTCTTGTTGTTGGCGTGCGAGACGTTGTTACCCGTCTGCACTCGCTTGCCGGAAACCTGGCATACGCGGGACATTGCGCACCTCGATAGTAAGTTGTGTCAGCCCGTAGCCCGGGAGACGGCGGCCTCGGTGGTTGCCCACCACACGTCAAGAGAATCAAAGGGTTACGCTGGCGTTGGGCGGCCGGGGACGTGCTCCCGGGGGCGCCGCCCGGGAGAAAACCGGACACAGCGAGCCGCGCATTATGCACGGGTTCAAGCACTTGCGCAAGTTACCCACAGGCGTGGGTCAGGGCGTGGCGATGAACAGCCCGCCCGAGCCGGGCGCCCGCTGCAATGCGTCGGGCCCCAGCCGCGCCCGTGCCGTGGTGATGAACAGGCGCCCATCCGGGGCGAAACACACTGCGCCCACGTGCGGCGCCGGTACCGCCAGCCGCCGCTGTACCGCACCGTTGGCCGCCAGTTCCAGCACGCAGCCCCCGCCCCACATCGCCACCCACAGGCTGCCCTGCGGCGACAGCGCCAACCCGTCGGGCTTGCCCGCTTCGCCGAGGAAATCGGTGACCACCCTGGGTTCGCCCAGGGTGCCTGCGGCCACATCGGCCGGGTAGGCCAGCAGGGTGCGGGCCAGGGTATCGATCACATACAGGGTATCGCCCGCGGGGCTGAACACCATGCCGTTGGCCACCCCCAGCCCTTCGGCCACACGCCGCACCGGCGCATCCACCGCTGTTGCATGGAACAGCGCGCCACGGCCGCCCAGCAGGCCCCGGTGCATCGACCCGGCCCACAGGCCGCCGCGCGCATCCACGGTCATGTCGTTCAGGCGGCAACCGGCACCCACATCGATGGTCGGCCCGGGCTGCAGGCCACCGTCATCGGCAATCCGCACGAAGTGCGTTTCGCCGTTGCCGACCAGGCCCTGCGGCGTCACCGCCAGCGACCAGACCGGCTCGGACAGCGGCGTGCGCACGCACGCCTGGCCATCCCAATGCAGCAGCGCCGGTGCGGTCGGCTCGACCCAGGCCACGCGGCCATCCTCCAGCACCACCGGCGACTCCCCCACCAGCGTTCCGGCATCGCAGGCCAGGCGCACGCCGCTGGCAGGTACCGCCCGCAGCGCCTGCAACCAGTGCCGCGCGCGTCGACCGACCTCGTCCGCGGCGCGACCGGGGCGATACAGGTCGGTACCGATGCCCACCGCACGCACGCCAGCCTGCCACAGCGCAGGCAGCGCATCGGTGGTGAACCCGCCCACGGCCACCAGCCGCGCCTGCGCCGGCAGCACCGCCGACAGTGCCGCAAGCCGCGGTGCGGAATCGTGCGCCGGAAATGCTTTCAGGTAGCGCGCGCCTGCGGCCAGCGCGGCAAACGCCTCGGTGGCGGTGCTGAAGCCGGGCATCGGCTCCATGCCGTGCGCGCGTGCCGCGGCAATCACCTCCGGGTTGGTGTTGGGCGATACGCAGAAGCGGCAGCCGGTGGCGGCCAGGGCTTCGACCTGGGCCACCTCCAGCACCGTGCCTGCGCCGACCCACAGGCGGTCGCCGAAATGCGCCGCCAGCAGGGAGATGGTGGCCAGCGGGTCCGGCGAATTGAGCGGGACTTCGGCCAGGCGCACGCCGGCGTCCACCAGGGCCTGGCCGACGGCCAACGCCTCGGAGCCGGTCAGCCCGCGCAGGATGGCCACCAGCTGTGTGTGTTCGATGGCCGCATCGAAGGCGGTGGCGTGTGCGGTGTTCATGGCGTTACCTGTGCGGCCCGGTGCAGGGCGAGGAAGCCGCGGGTCACGGCATCGTGGGACAACAGCGTGCGTGCACTGCCACCCAGGGCATGCACGGCGGCGGCGTACAGCGCGCACACCGGCGCAGCACCGACCATCGGCAGCGGCACCTGCAGCGCGGCGGGCCACAGCCTGCGCACGTCGGCCAGCTCGGCGCCGATCAGCACACCGCGCAGCCATGAGGCACCGTCCGGGCGCGGCAGCTGGCCACGGATCACCCGCGCGCGTGCGCCGAACAGCAGACTGCCCAATCCCAGCCCGCCCGCATGGCCGTGTTGCAGGCCATCGAAGAAGGCCGCGCCTTCCACGGCAGGGCCATCCACCACCGACGCCAGCAGCCCGGCAGCGGTAAGGCGGTCGAAGATTTCACCCGACATCGCGGTGAGGAAGGACACCACCGCCCCGCCCTGCAGCTGCACCCACTTGCTGTGCGTGCCGGGCAGTGCCACCAGCCCATCCAGCGGCAGGGCGCCACCGGCCAGCAGGCCGAGCAGCTCGGTTTCCTCGCCACGCATGATGTCTGGCGCGTCGTCCTGCGCACGCTGGCAGGCCAGCCCGGGCACGATGGCCACCGGCACCTGGCCGATACGGGTGTGGTGCAGCTGCGCGGCCAGCCGCTGCGGTGTGGCCGGGCAATCGGCGTAGCCGGCATCGCTCCAGCCGATGTTCGAGCCGACCATGCCACAGGCATACACCGCCGCCGCGTCGGGCCAGGCGGCCACGGTCTGCTCCAGCAGGGCCTGCATCTGCATGCGGTCCAGCCCGGCGATGCCGCGCGGCTGCTCCACGCTGTCCAGCATCCGCCCATCGGCGGCGATGAGGAAGGCGCGGAAATTGCTGCTGCCCCAGTTGATGCCGATGATCGGTGCATCGTTGTCGTGCATGCTCATCGGCGCGTCACTCCGGCGCCACCATCCAGCTGCACCACCGCGCCGGTCATCCAGCCGCTGCGCGGGGAGGCGAGGAACAGCGCGAGTTCCGCCGCATCGGCGGCGCTGCCCAGGCGCTGCAGTGGGTGCCGCTGCACGTTGCGTGCGCGGGCCGCGGCGGGATCATCGCTGCGCGCGAACGAGCCCTGCAGCATCGGCGTATCCACCGATGCCGGCGCGATCGCATTGACCCGGATGTTCGCTTCGGCCAGTTCCAGCGCTGCGGTGCGCGCCAGCGATTCCAGCGCCGCCTTGGAGGCCGCGTAGGCCGCCAGCCCAGGCGTGGCGTAGCGCGCGTTGATGGAGGACAGCAGCACGATGCTGCCGCCTCCATTGGCATGCAGGCCAGCCAACGCATGGCGCATCAACCGGCGCGCACCCAGCACGTTGACCGCTTGCACCTGCTGCCAGAGCGCGTCGTCGTCAGCCCAGGTGTCGGCCGGCGGGCACCAGCCCGCGCAGTGGATCAGCGCATCCAGCGGCTGGCCCAGGTGCGGCGCCAGCGCGGCGTCGACCGCACCGGCATCAGCCAGGTCGGCCCGTACCTGCGTGGTCGCTGCCGGCACCGGCTCGCGATCCAGTGCCAGCACCGTCGCCCCCTGCGCCTGCAGCTGTGCCAGTACCGCCGCGCCGATGCCGCTGGCCGCCCCGCTTACCCAGACATGCCGGCCGTGCCACTCACCCTGCATTGCGTCGTTGCCCATGCTCAGAACCGGTAGGTAAGGCTGGCCTTGTACGAGCGACCGAACACCACGTTGGTGCGCAGGCCCTCGTCATAGCCGTCGAAGGTGCGCTGCTCGCTGTCCAGCAGGTTGTTGGCTTCCACCTTCAACGACAGGCGGTCGCTGAAATCGTAGCTCATCGACGCCGACAGATCCTTGTAGGTGTCGTTGAAGATGCCGGTGGCCGCGCTGGACAGGCCGACCAGGTACTCATCACGCCAGTTGTAGGCCACGCGGATGCCGAACGGACCGTTCTCGTAATAGCCGATCAGGTTGGCATTGTTCTTCGACAGCCCCGGGAAGGTCATCGCATTGCCGTTGACGTCGGTGATCGGGGTCTCCGAGTCGATCCAGGTGTAGGTGGCGACCACGCCGAAGCCATCGAGCATGCCGCTGAACGGCACCTGCGCCAGCAGCTCGACGCCCTTCACCTTGGCCTTGTCGCCGTTGATCTTGCGCAGCACCAGGTAGTTGATGTTGTTGTAGGTTTCCGCGCTCTGCCGCTGCACGATGAAGGTCGACACGTCCTTGTAGAACAGGCCGGCCGAGAGCAGGCCCTGGCCGCCGTAGTACCACTCCAGCGACAGGTCGTACTGGGTGGCCTTGAACGGGTCCAGGTCCGGTGCACCACCGCTGCCGGTGCCCGGCGAGGTCTGCACGCCGTTGCCGTCGAACACGGCGTTGTTGTTGAGGGTCACGCCGTTGTTGAGGTCTTCGGTGTTGGGGAACGCCACCACCTTGGCCGCGCCACCACGCAGCACCAGGCTGTCGGTGATCTGCAGCTTGGCCACCGCCGAGGGCAGGACTTCGCGGTCGTCACGGTCGAAGGTGGACGGGGTGAGCGTGCCGTTGCCGCTGATCAGGTTGCCGCGCGAGGTCATGTCACGACCGACGAAGCGCACGCCGACATTGCCGCCCAGCGCCATGCCGGCCACGTCGGTATCCCAGTTGAGCTTGGCGTAGGCCTCGAGGAAATCCTCGTCCACGCGGAAGGTTGCCGCGTAGGCCAGTGCGTTGTTGCGCGGGTCCAGGCACTGCGCGTTCTGCGAGATCTGCGGCACGGTGGTGAAGCTTTCACAGCCACCGAAGGTGCTGCGGAAGGCGCCGAGGTAGTCGCGCGGCAGGCCGCTGAATTCACCGGGCAGGAAATCGTTGTTGCTGTAGACGCGGATGTACGGCGCCATCTGCGTGACCGGGATGCCGCCGGCCGGGCGGATGTCCGCGCGCAGCGGATCCTGCAGGCTCTCCAGGCGGCTGAAGCGGGCACCGAAATCCAGCGAGCGCAGCGGGCCGTCATCGAAGGCCAGGCTCCAGTCACTGCGCAGCGCGCGCGAGTCGGTCCTGGCCCGCCAGTAGTTGTCGAACATGATGGTCATGCGCCACTGCGCCGGATCGGTCACGTCCACGCCGCTGACGTTGAAGCTGCCGAAATTGCCGCTGCGCAGGTCGAAGTCGGTCACCGAGGTCAGGCCGGCCATCGGCGCCAGGCGCATGTAGCGCTGGTCGTACTTGGCAGTGGAACGGCCCCAGTCCAGTTCCACCGAACCATCCAGTCGTTCGCCGACGCGGAAGCTGGCGCGCAGCGCGCTGGAGATCGTGTCCGAATCGATGTCGGCCGCTTCGGAGTTGAGCAGCACGGTGCCGGTGGAGCGACCAGCCAGCAGGATGTCGTGCTCGGAGTAGACCGCGTTGCTCAGGCCTGCGGACGGGTTGAAGGCGATCCAGTAGCGGTCACGCTCGGCCTTCTGCCGCGAATAGAACGTGTCCCAGGTCAGCTCCACGCCGTCGCTGGGGCGCCACTGCAGCACGGTGCTGACGCCGACCTTGGTGCGGTCGTCGTCGATGTTCTGCGCGCGCATGTCGGTGCTGCCGAAGCGGGTGGTACCCGGGCTGGTCGGGTCGGTGTAGCGGGCATAGCCGGAGAACGTATCCAGGCCCTGCTGCACCACGTTGCGGCGACCATAGGTGGCCGAGACCAGCGCGCCGAAGCGGCGGTCATCGCTGCGGCGCGACACCAGGCCAAAAGCATTGTGACCCCACGAATCGGCCATCTCGTCATAGGTGCCGGCCACGCTCACCACGTTCTGCTCGGCATCGCCGGACAGCGGCTGCCGGGTATGGATGTCAACGATGCCACCGAGGCCACCGCTGAGCTGGTCGGCACCGGCCAGCTTGGTCACCTCCAGCCGCGAGATCAACTCCGACGGCACCAGCGAGAGCAGGCCGTAGGTGGACGTGGCCAGCTGGTCCAAGCCGTTGCCGCCGCGGCCGGTGGCGTCGACGATCTGCCGCCCGTTGTAGAGCAGGACGTTTTCCTTCAGGCCGCGCACCAGGATGTCGCTGCCCTCGCCCATGCCGCGCTCGAGCTGCACGCCGGCCACGCGGCCCAGCGATTCGGCGACGTTGGTGTCGGGCAGCTTGCCGATGTCGTCGGCGACGATCGCATCGACGATCTGCGCCGAGTCGCGTTTCAGGTCACGCGAGGCTTCCAGGCTGCCGCGGATGCCGACGACGCTGACGGCATCCAGGGTCTGCGCCTGCTGCTGGCCCTCGCCGGTGGTGGTGGCCGGGGCCGTGTCCTGCGCCGATGCCAGCACGGGCATCAGCAGGCAGGTCCCCAGAGCGGTGAACAAGGTCGAACGTGGAAAACGATGCATGGATCGGGCCCTCTCCCAAGGTTGGGACCCAGGCGGCACCGACCGGGACCGGCGCGGACCCTCCGTCCGCTGCCCCGCCCCACCCCGCTTGCCGAACTGCCACCTGGATCCAGCGCTTTTCCGGTCGTTGCTGCTGCACTGCGACTTGGCAGTGTTGTAGCTAATATAGCAATATGATTTGGCCGCGCACGCTGCAATGCAGCGAAGAATGACGGTTCCTTCGCGGCCCCGGCGGGAACCTCCCTTTCATGGTGTTGCTACACATGGCACACCCTTTCGACAAGGATCCGGCGCAATGGCCGCTCTGCAAGGTGTCTTCCCGATTCTTCCCACGATCTTCGATGCCCAGGGCGCCGTGGACGAGACCGCGACCCAGGGGGTGTTCGAGTACCTGCTGGCCGCGGGTGCCGCCGGCGTGGTGTTCCCCGGCCTGGCCAGCGAGTACGACATGCTGGACATGGAGGAGCGGCTGCACCTGACCGCCTGCATCGGCCGCTGGAACAACGGCCGCGTGCCGTTCATCGTCGGTGGCAGTGCGAAGACGCTGGACGATGCCGTGCGCCTGACCCGTGCCGGCGGCGAAGCAGGCGCGGCGGCGGCGATGGTGCTGACCCCGCACGCGCTGGCCGGTGACAACGAAGGCATGGCGGCGTTCTTCGCGCGCCTGGGCACCGAATCGGGCGTGCCGATCATGCTGCAGAACGCGCCGCCGCCGATGGGCGTGGGCCTGGGCGTGGATGCGCTGCTGGCCCTGGCCACGCAGGTGCCGGCGATCTCCTACGTCAAGGAAGAAACAATGCCGTCCGGGCATCGCATCACCGCGCTGTCCGAACGGGCTGGCGATGCCGTGCAGGCGGTGTTCGGTGGCGCGGGCGCGCGCTACGTGCTGGACGAGCTGGCACGCGGTGCGGTGGGTACCATGCCGGCCTGCGAGATCACCGAAGTCCACGTGGCGATGCTGGCCGCATACGCCGCCGGTGACCACGAGCGCGCACGCGTATTGTTCGAGCGCACGCTGCCGCTGCTGAGCATGCAGGCGGTGTTCCGCTGGCGGCTGACCAAGGCCGTGCTGCTGCGCCGGGGCATCATCGATTGCGACCATGTACGCGCGCCCGGCCCGGCGCTGGATGCCTGGGACCGCCGCGAACTGGATACCCTGTTGTCCCGCATCGCCGACCTGCTGCCGCTGGACGTTGTGCCCGGCCGCCCACAACGGACCCCTGCATGAGCGCCGTCACCCGCGTCGAAACCTTCATCCTCACCGTGCCACGCAGCACGCCCTACCTGGGGCCATTGGGTATCGGGGAAAGGGTCAACGAGCGTGGCTACCTGGTGCGCCGGGGCAACGGCACGCTGTACCCGACCGTGGACCGCTCGGTGCTGGTACGGGTGACCAGCGCCGACGGCGCCGTTGGCTGGGGTGAGACGTACGGCATCTGCGCACCGCGCGCGACCTGCGAAATCATCAACGACCTGCTGGCACCGGAGCTGCTGGGCCGCGAACCGGAAGATGTCGAGGCGATCTGGGACGACCTGTACGGCCTGATGCGCGTGCGCGGCTGCGGCAGCGGTTTCCACACCGATGCGGTCGCCGCGCTGGACATCGCGCTGTGGGACCTGCGCGCACGTGCCGCGGACCAGCCGCTGTGGTCGCTGCTGGGAGAGCGGCGCCACGAGCGCATCGCCGGCTACGTGTCCGGCCTGCCCGCGGCCACGCTGGAGGAAAAGGTGGCCATGGCGCGCACGTTCCAGCAGCAGGGCCATACCGCCTTCAAGGTGCACGCGGTGGTCAGCCACGACGGCATTGCCGAAGAGATGGCGGCGCTTCGCCAGGCACTGGGCGCGGACGCCCAGCTGATGGTCGACCTGCACTGGAAGTTCGATCTGGAGGGCGCGCTGCAGTTGGCCCACCAGCTGCAGCCAGTGGGCCTGACCTTCATCGAGGCGCCGCTGAAGCCGGAGGACGTGCCTGGACTGGTCGCGCTGGGCCAGCAGAGCCCGATTCCGGTGGCTGCGGGCGAAGAGTGGCCGACTGATTACGTGGCGAGGCCGCGCGTGGAAGGTGGAAGCCTGGCCTACGTGCAGCCGGAGATGGGCCACACCGGCATCACCCAGTTCCTGCGCATCGCCCGCCTGGCCGCCGCCCACGGCGTGCAGGTCGCACCGCACGCCACCATCGGCGGCGGCATCTTCATGGCGGCCAGCCTGCATGCATCGGCGGTGGTCGAAGGGCTGTGGCGGCACGAGTGGCAGCACTCGATCTTCTCGCGCTCGGTGCAGATGCTGGACACCGACATGGCCTATACGCAGGACGGCTACCAGCTGCCCAGCGGCCCCGGCTTGGGTGCGGTTCCCAACACGACGTTCTGGCAACACGCCGAAGCCGTGGCCTGACCTCAGCCGTTTGTAGCGTCGAGCCATGCTCGACTGCGGCCTTTGTAGAGTCGAGCCATGCTCGACTGTTTTTTCCGCGGTCGAGCACGGCTCGACGCTACAGAGACACGTGGTTACGCCGCCTGCTGCCCCACCAGTGTCATCGGCGAGCGACGTGCCTGGCGCAGTGCGATCCAGGCCAGCACCACCGCGATCGGGTGCAGCACCGCCATCAGCACGAACGCGCGGTCGAAGTTGCCACCGGCCACCAGATGCCCGACCACCTGCGCAGACACCATGCCGCCCAGCGCGCTGCCGCAGCCCACCAGCCCCGCCACCGAGGCGATGTAGCGCGACGGGAACAGGTCCACCGTCATCGTGGTCAGGTTGATCTGATAGGTGAGGTGGGCAAACGTGACCAGGCAGGCCAGCCCCAGCAGCACGGGGATCGGCGGATGCAGGGCCACGAAGATGCCGACCGGTGCCAGGCACGCCGCGCCGATCATCGTGCGCAGGCGGGCCTGCACCGGGTCCATCCCACGCTTCACCAGGCCACCGGAAATCAGGCCACCGCCGACGCTGCCGATGTCGGCGGCCACGTAGACGATCCAGGCCAGGGACGCGACCGCCATCAGGCTCATGCCGCGCGCATCGCCCAGGTATTTGGGGAACCAGAACAGGTAGAAGTACCAGACCGGGTCGGCCACGGCGCGCGAGGCGACCAACGCCCATACCGTGCGGTCGCGCGCCAACCGGCCCCAGACCCCTTTCATGCTCGGTGGCGTCGGTGCGGCCGCGGCCTCGTCGGCTGGAGACGCATCCGAAGCGCTGGCCGCCACTGCGGTCGACTGCTTTCCGGCGCCGCGCGGGTAGGCCCACCACCAGCCGATCATCCACACCAGCCCGGCCAGGCCGGTGATCCAGAATGCCGCGCGCCAGCCGTAGGCGATGGCGATGCCGCCGATCAGCGGCGGTGCCAGGGTGGCGCCGATCATCGCGCCGGCGGTGTACAGGCCCAGGGCAAGGCCGCGCTGGCGCGGCGGGAACTGTTCGGACACCACCTTGGTGCCGACCGTGTAGTTGCCCGGCTCGCCCAGGCCCAGCGCGAACCGCGCCGCCCCCAGTTCCACCGCGCTGCGTACGAAGCCGGTAGCGATGTTGGCCAGCGACCACCAGCCCACGAACAGCAGCAGCGCCACCCGCGCGCCCAGCCAGTCGGTGATGCGCCCGGCCATGACGTAGGCGGCGGCATAGGCGAACAGGAACACCTGCACCACCCGCGCGTACTCGATGTCGGACATGTCCAGGTCGGCCTGGATGGTCGTGGCCAGGATCGACAGCGCCTGCCGGTCCAGGTAGTTGATGACCGTGGAAAAGAACAGCAGCCCCAGCAGGACCCACCTGGTCTTGCCCGAGCCGCTCACGCGTTCCACCGCTTGGCCATCGACGACGCCTCCCATCGGAAGGCTGCAACGTATTGCTATTGTAGCAACAGGTCAAGTCGCACTGCGGCAGGCCTGTCGCGGTGCCTCAGCCGATCTCCGCCGCCGCCGTGCGCAGGGCCGCCACCAGTTCCGCGGTGGCCGATTCGGGGATCCAGCCGGACATGGCGATGCCGGCGTGGACCGGGTCGCCCATGGCGATGGCGACGATGTGGTGGTCGCGTTCGTCGGCGACGTGCACCCGGGCATGGCCCTGCGCGCGGGTCACTGCCAGGGTCGCCAGCAGCTGCTCGATGCCCTCGGGGAACATCGGGATCGGCTTGTCCTGGTAGATCTCGCGCACTTCGTCATCGCTCAGCTGCGCCAGCAGCACGATGCCGATGCCGCTGGTGGTGGCCGGCAGCAGGCCGATGCGGCCCAGGCCCCGTGCCGCCTCGATGCCCGGCGGCGCATGGAACAGGTAGCTGACGCTGTCGTTCCACAGCACGCCCAGTGCCACGGTGTGGCCGAAGCGGCGCAGGCTTTCCAGCACCGGCAGCGCGCGACGGATCAGACCGGAGGCGAACAGGCTCTGCGCGGCCAGCACGTGCATGCCCGGGCCGGCGGTGTACTTGCGGTCGGCGGTCTGCCGCGCGATGCCCAGATAGGCCAGGGTCTTGAGCAGGCGGTTGACCCGCGTCGGGTTGGCGTCGAGCTGGCGGGCCAGTTCACGGCAGCCCACCGGCTCGGGCGACGACGCCAGTGCCTGAAGGGTGGCGATGCCGTCGATCAGGCTCTGGTTGGGCTGGGCATTGGGCTTGGTTCGCATGCAGGAAGCGTACTGGCCGGACCCGTGCAATGCCACCAATAGCAACACCTGGGCGCATTCGCGCGGCCTTCTGCGACAGGCGGCGATACTGACGACCCCACCCGCGAAGCCCCCGATGCGACTGCTGGCCCTGACCTATGGAACCGAAGGCGACACCCGGCCGCTGGTGATGCTGTGCCATGGCCTGCGCCAGGCCGGCCACGACGTGGTGCTGCTGGCCGAACAGGGCACGCTGGGCAGCGCGCGCGAACTGGGCGTGCCGCACGCGGCGCTGGAAGGCGACATCCACGACGAAGTGGTGGCCCTGGTGGCACGCGGCAACAACCTGGCCGCCGCTTCACGCGGCCTGGCGCGGATGGCCGGCCGCCATGTGCCCGCCTGGATGGCGCAGGCGGATGCCGCCGCCGCCGGCTGCGATGCCGTTCTGACCGGCGGGCTGGCCGCGCTGGTCGGCCTGAGCGTGGCCGAGCGCCACGGCCTGCCGGCCATCGGCACCGGCATGATTCCGCTGACGCCGACGCGCGCCTTCGCGTCGCCCTTCCTGCCGCCGATGCCGCTGCCGGGCGTCGTGCGTCGGGCCAGCTACGGGCTGGTCAACCAGGCGGTGTGGCGCACCTTCCGCAGGCCGATCAACGCCGCGCGCGCCGCACTGGGGCAACCGCCGCGCCGCACGCTGTGGACCGGCCTGCCGATGCTGTACGGCATTTCCCCGCAGCTGCTGCCGCCACCTGCGGACTGGCCGGCTGACCACGTGGTATGCGGGCAATGGCGGATGCCGGAACAACCGTGGTCGCCGCCGGCCGACCTGCAGGCCTTCCTCGATGCCGGACCCGCGCCGATCTATCTCGGCTTCGGCAGCATGACCGGCTTCGACCGCGAGCGCGTGCTGCCGGCTCTGCTGCAGGCGCTTGCACCACGCCGCGTGCTGCTGTTCCCAGGCTGGGCCGGACTGCCTTCGGGTGCGTTGCCAGCAAACGTGTTCGTGCTCGGACCGACCCCGCATGAAGCACTGTTCCCACGCTGCGCGCTGGCCATCCACCATGGCGGCAGCGGCACCACGCATTCGGCCTGCCGCGCCGGTATTCCTTCGCTGGTGATGCCGTTCGCCGCCGATCAGTTCTTCTGGGCGCGGCGCCTGCAGACGCTGGGTGTGGCGCCGGCGCCGCTGTCACCGAAGCGACTGGATGCCGCCACGCTGGCGGCGGCGATTGCGTTCGCCGAGGACAGCGCGACGCGTGCGCGTGCTGCTGCACTGGGCGTAGCGATGGCGAGCGAAGATGGCGTGGCCACTGGCGTGGCGATGATCGAGCGCTGGCTACAGCCCCTGTAGAGCCAAGCCCATGCTTGGCTGCGGCGCCCAACGCCGCATCAACGCATCAGCGCAGATGCGGAATCACCTGGGCCAGCAGATGCGCATCCTTCAGCGCGCCGTGCAGACCACGGTTGCTGGGAATGCGCAGGCGTGTGAGTAGATCGTCCAGCTTGTTGGGCTGCCCGGGCCAACGCTGCTGGGCGATCTTCAGGCTACAGGTCACCCGGCAATGGTGACCCAAGCCGATCGGATGACCGGCCAGGCGAAGTTCGTGGTCCAGGAAACCGACGTCGAAGGTCGCATTGTGGGCCACCAGTTCGCTACCGCGCACGAATTCAATCAGTTCCGCGGCCTTGGTGGAAAACAGCGGCTTGCCGATCAGCATCGCATCGCTGATACCGTGCACGCGCTGCGCGTGAGGATCCACGCGTCGTTGCGGCTGCAGGAACGTGTGGAACTGCCGCCCCGTGATCCGTCCGTCGATCATTTCTACTGCGCCGATCTCAATGATGCGATGGCCCTGTTTGTGCGACAGGCCGGTGGTTTCGGTGTCCAGCGCGACGATACGATGCATGGGGGGTGTTGTTCTTGCTGATCTGCCTGGAATGGTCGCACGATGCCTTGCGCTATCGACCTAGGAACTCTTGCAATCCTTCAGGTGCGACAAGCAGCCGAGCGTGGGCTCGGCTCTACAGCGCCCCGTGTCACCCCAACACCTCCACCGCCCAGTCAATGAACACCCGCAGGCGCTGGCTCATGTGCCGGTTCGGCGGAAACATCACGTGCATCGGCATCGGCGGCAGCTGCCAGTCCTGCAGTACCGGCCGCAGTTCACCGCTGGCCACATGCGGATCCGCCATGTAGCTCGGCAGCGCGACCACGCCCAGGCCCGCCACGCCGGCGGCCAAGTAGGCATTGCCATCGTCGAAGCCCACCGCATGCCGGCCCTGCACTTCAATGCGCTCATCACCGCGCTGGGCGGTGAACACGCGTGCGCGACCGGTGCGCGGGCTGAGGAAGCCGACCATGTGATGGTCCGGCCCTTCCAGCGCGTGCGGGTGCGCGGGCATGCCGAAGCGCTGCAGGTACGCAGGGCTGGCGTGGAAGCCGATCGGCAAGCTGGCCAGTGGCCGCGCCACCAGCGCCGGATCGGCAGGCGCACCGCCACGGATCACGCAGTCCACGTTGTCGGCGATGACATCGACCTCGCGGTCGCTGACGCCGATGTCCAGCTGGATGTCCGGATAGCGCGCGTGGAAGTCCGGCAGCGCCGGCACCAGCTGCAGCCGCGCGTATGGACCGGGCACGTCGATGCGGAGGCGCCCGCGCGGCTGGCTGGCGGCATCGCCGAGGCCGCCCTCCACCTCTTCCAGCTCGGCCAGCAGGCGCGCGATGCGTGGGTAGTAGGCCGCGCCATCGGCGGTAACGCTGACCCGCCGCGTGGTGCGGTTGAGCAGGCGCAGCCGCAGGTGCGCTTCCAGCTGCTGCGCCAGCTGGGTGACCGTGGTGCGGCTGACCTGCAGGGTGTGCGCGGCACGGGTGAAGCTGCCGGTTTCCACCACGCGGGCGAAGGCGCGCATCGCCTCGAAACGGTCCATGGGCCGGGCCATGATTGTTTGGGATTGGCAATCAATCTAGGCCGATCATCGCTGTTTATCCAGACAGCGCCGGCGAGCAGCATGGAGGCCTTCCCTCTGGAGCCTCCCCAATGACCCCTCGTAATGTCGTTTTTCCCGCCGGCCGCCAGGCCCTCTATGAGCGCAACCGCTACTCGCCGGCCATCCGTTTCAATGGCTTCCTGTTCGTCTCCGGCCAGGTCGGCAGCCGCGAGGACGGCTCGCCCGAACCGGACTTCGAGACCCAGGTGCGCCGCGCCTTCGACAACCTCAATGCGGTGCTGGCCGCCGCTGGCTGCAGCTTCGATGACGTGATCGACGTAACCGTGTTCATGGTCGACCCGGAAACCAACTTCGAGAAGGCCTGGGCCATCGTGCCCGAGTACTGGGGCGAAGCGCCGCACCCGACCCTGACCGGCATCGGCGTGACCTGGCTGTATGGGTTCCAGTTCGAGATCAAGGTGATCGCGAAGCTGCCCTGACGTCTGCTGTAGAGCCGAGCATGGGCTCGGCTCTACAGCCCGTAGCCTCAGTCGGGAGCAAACTCCAGCGTGCGACGCCAGCGCAGCGGCGTCTGCGCACGCGCCGGGTCAGGCCCAAACCGGGTCAGCCACCCGGCCGCCAGCGCGCGCTCACGCAGGCGCTCGCCGATGCCTTCGGCGGTCTCCACCTCGACATGGGTCACCTTGCCTGCGGCATCCACGTCCATCGCCCAGACCAGCTTGCCCACCCACTCGGCCGGCGGAATGGACGCGTCGTAGTTCGGCCGCCCCGCCACGTAGGGCTGGTCATGCCGCAGGTACAGGGGCGACGCCTCCAGCGTCGGATCCACGCGGATCTGCGCGCTGCCACGGCGTCCATCCCCCAGCACGGCATCGACGGTCCACATCCCGGCCGCGCCGGTACTTCCAAGGTCAGCGGCATAGCACTTCTTGCGGCCCCGGTAGTCCTCGTGGGCCGTGCGCGAGACCTGCACGCCCTTGGCATCACGGATGTCGATGTGCAGGCCCGCCACGTCGGTATCGACGAGATTGGCAGCCACGCAGATGCGGTGATCGTGGTGGCCGTCGGCAATGAACAGCTGGGTCTGCGAGCGCGCGAGGGCATCTGCCGGGGTCGGCGCCCACAGGAATTCCACGTAGACGTCCTCGGCGGCGACTGCGACGGGACTGGCCAGTATCAGCAGCAGGCCTGCTGCGGCAATGCGTGCGGTCATCGTTCCTTCCCTGGTGACGAATCCCGATCCTCGACGATGGTGCGTGGCGGAGCAACCAGGCCGGAGGGTCAGAGCCCTTTCCTGCGGAAAGGGATCCGCCCCCCCATTGATATTGTATCCACCGGAAACCGCTTGCTAGCCTGCCCTCCATGCGCTGGATTGCCCGCCACCTCCGTTCGACCCTGCTGACGCTGCTGATGGCGGCATTCGTGGTCGTGCCGGTGGCCGATGTGCTGGCCTGTGCGGTGGAACCGCATGACACGGTCGCGGCCCATGTTGAAGCCGCGGCCGACGACGCAGACGGCGACAGTGACGGCACGCATACCGGTGCCTGCAGCCATAACCACTGCCACCACTCCAACCTGAGCCTGCCGGCCGGCACCGTTGCTGCCTTCGGCACGCCGCTGCCGGCACGCTGGATGGCGGACGGTGACAGCGCGACCTATGCCGTCGCGCAGGATGAACTGAAGCGTCCTCCCCGGGCGTGAGTTGAGCGCGTCCCGCGATCGCGGGCTTCCGTTTCACTCACAACCGGACATCCTTCATGTCGAACTCGACACCTCGGTCGCTGCGTGCGGCCGGGCGGGTCATTGCCGTATTGCTGGGCCTTGCCCCGGCACTGCAGGCGATGGCGCAAGCCGCCCCTTCCTATGACACCCTGCTTGAACGCCTGGACCAGCTGCCCGGCGCCCGCGTTGGCGCGGCCCTGGCCGACGCTGCCGAGGCACGCGCCGAGCAGGCCCGCGCCCTGCCCAACCCATCGCTCTCCTACACCACCGAAAACGCCTGGGGTACCGGCAGCTACGGCGGCATGGGCCGCGCCGACAACGTGCTCACCCTGTCCCAGCCGCTGGAAATCTGGGGCCAGCGTGGTGCACGCGTACGTGCTGCCCGCGCCGAAGCACAGGCCGCAACACTGCGTGGGACGCAGAGCCGCAGTGATGTAGCCAGCCAGCTGGCGGCGTTCTACGCGCAGGCCGAGAGCGCGCTGCGTCGTTACGCCCTGGCCAAGGAAGCGCTGACCCTGACCCGCGACGATGCCGTGGCCGTCGACGCGCTGGTGGAGCAGGGCCGCGAACCGCAGCTGCGCGCGGTGCAGGCGCGCAGCGAAGTGGCCAATGCCAGCGCCGCGCTGGATGAAGCGCAGGCCTTCCGCGATGCGGCTTTGGCGCGCCTGACCAGTGCGGCCCTGCTGGATACGCCGGTGCAGTCGATCGACAGCAGCCTGCTGGATCGCACGCCGCCGCTGCCACGCGGTGCAGCCGATGCCGCGCTGGCGGTGCGTATCGCCGAAGCCGAGGCACAGGCCAGCACCCGTCTGGTCGACGTGGAGCGCAAGCGTGCCCTGCCCGATCTCAGCGTGACCGCCGCGCAGACCCGTTTCCGCGAGGACCGCGAACAGGCCTATACGCTGGGCGTGAGCCTTTCGATCCCGTTGTTCGACCGCAACCGCGGCGGCATCCGCGCGGCCAGTGCCGAACAGCGTGCGGCCGAAGCGCGGCTGGACCAGCAGCGTCGCGACAGCGAAGCCGAGCGCCTCGCGGCGGTGGCCGGGCTGAAGGCTGCCGGCAGCCGCACACGCGCCGCCGATGACAGCGTGGTGGCTGCCGAAGAAGCCTACCGGCTGGCCCGCATTGGCTTCGACGCCGGACGCATCTCGCAGCTGGAACTGCGCAGCACGCGCAGTGCCCTCATCGCCGCACGCGGCAGCGCCGTGGATGCGCGCCTGTCGCGCGTCGGCGCGGAAATCGATCTTGCCCGCCTGGAAGGGCGCGCCCCGTTTGTGGAGGTTCGCTGATGTTCTCCCGTACTATTTCGTTGATGACCGCTGCACTGTTGGGCGCACTGCTGGCCGGCTGCACTGGCACTGCACAGACCCCAACCGCCGCTGCCGACGATGGCCACGGCCATGCACCGGGCAGCGCTGAGAACACCACAGGCAACGCGCCCGAAGCCGATGAAGGCGTGGTCGCGCTGACGCCGGCACAGATCAAGGCGTCGTCCATCGAAGTGGTCGCCGTCGGTCGTGGCGGTGGCGGCTCCACGCGCCTGTCCGGCCGTGTCGAACCCTCGAACGGCGCGCGCGCCTCGGTGGCGTCCAGCGTGACCGGCCGCGTTGAACGCGTGCTGGTGGCACCGGGCACGGCCGTGAAGCAGAACCAGGCGCTGGCCATCGTGCTCAGCGGCGAGGCCGCGGTGTTCCGCGCCAATGCACTGGCGGCCGCCGCCGAAGCCAAGGCCGCACGCCTGGCCCACGGTCGTGACAGGGCGCTGGTGGAACAGGGCGTGGTCGCGCGCCAGGAGCTGGAAACCTCGCATGCACGTGCCATGGCTGCGCAGGCGCAGGCCGCGGCGGCACAGGCACAGGCCGCCGCCAATGGCGCGCCCGATGCCAGCGGCCGCGTGCGCATCACCAGCCCGGTGGCCGGCATCGTCGGCAACGTGCAGGTCACGCCGGGCGGCGTGGTCGCTGCCGGCAGCGTGGTGGCCGAGGTCGCCGATCCGGCGATGAACGAGCTGGTGTTCACCGCGCCACCGGCGCTGGCCGCGCAGGTCACGCCGGGCATGACGCTGGAAGTGAGCGTGCCGGGCGGCAGCTTCACCGCCACCGTTACCGGTTCGGCCGCGGATGTGCGCCAGCAGGGCGGCGTGGCGGTGATTCGTGCCATGCCGGTGGACGCCGCGTTGCCGCCAGCCGGTTCGCCGGTCTCGGCCGTGGTGGTCACCGAGGCCCAGGGCGACGCGCTGAGCGTGCCGGCCGATGCGGTGCAGAACGTCGATGGCCGCAGCGCGGTGTTCGTCGCCGTCGACGGCGGCTTCAAGGCGCAGCCGGTGCTGGCCGGCCGCCGTGCCGGTGACCGCATCGAGATCCTCGGTGGCCTGACCGGCAGCGAACGCATCGTCGGCGCCAATGCCTTCCTGCTCAAGGCCGAACTGGCCAAGGGCGAAGCCGAGCACGGCCACTGAGGAGGCGACCATGTTCAAGCTGATGATTGAAACCGCGGTGCGCCACCGCTGGCTGGTGGTGTTCGCGGCCGCGCTGCTGGCGGCGGTGGGCCTGCTGCAGCTGGGCAAGCTGCCGATCGACGCGGTGCCGGACATCACCAACCGCCAGGTGCAGATCAACACGGTGGCCCCGGCGCTGACGCCGGAACAGATCGAACGGCAGGTGACCTACCCGCTGGAAACCGCGCTGGCCGGCATTCCCGGCCTGACCACCACGCGCTCGCTGTCACGCAATGGCTTCTCGCAGGTCACCGCCATCTTCACCGATGCGACCGACATCTACTTCGCCCGCCAGCAGGTGGCCGAGCGCATGCGCGAGGCCGCCGACGATCTGCCCGACGGTGCGTCGCCGCTGCTGTCGCCGGTCACCACCGGCCTGGGCGAGGTGCTGATGTGGACGGTGGACTTCACCGCGTTCGATCCGGCCCAGCTGGCCAAGCCCGGTGCGGCCGGCTGGCAGGCGGGCGAGGTCTACCGCACGCCGGAAGGCACCCTGCTGCGCACGCCGGAAGAACGCGCCACCTACCTGCGTACCGTGCAGGACTGGATCATCGCGCCGCAGATGCGCTCCAGCCCGGGGCTGGCCGGCGTCGATACGGTCGGCGGCTACGTCAAGGAATACGGCGTGCACCCGGACAGCGCGCGGCTGGCCGCGCATGGGCTGGGCCTGGCCGACCTGGTGACCGCCCTGCGGCGTTCCAACGTGCAGGCCGGCGCCGGCTTCGTGCAGCGCGCTGGCGAGGGCCTGGTGGTGCGTGCCGATGGGCTGGCGCTGACCACCGACGATCTGGCGCAGGCCCCGGTGGCCACGCGCAACGGCGTGGTGGTGCGCGTGGCGGATGTGGCCGAAGTGGCCTTGAGCCGCGCGCCGCGCCTGGGTGCGGCCAGCCGCAACGGCCACGAGGCCGTGCTCGGCACCGCGCTGATGATTGCCGGCGGCAACAGCCGCACCGTGGCCCAGGCGGCCGCAGAACGCCTGCGGCAGGTGAATGCCTCGCTGCCGCCGTCCATCGTGGCAGTGCCGGTGCTGGACCGCAGCGAACTGGTCAACGCCACCATCGGGACCGTGGCGAAGAACCTCAGCGAAGGCGCGCTGCTGGTGGTGGTGGTGCTGTTCCTGCTGCTGGGCAACCTGCGCGCGGCGGCGATCACCGCATTGGTGATTCCGTTGTCGTTCCTGTTCGCGGTGATCGGCATGAACCGCTTCGGCATCAGCGGCAACCTGATGAGCCTCGGTGCGCTGGATTTCGGCATCCTGGTGGATGGCGCGGTGATCGTGATCGAATCCACGCTGCTGATGCTGGGCCAGCGCCGCGCCGAACTGGGCCGCGCGCTGACGGCGATGGAGCGCCTCCGCGTGGCTGCCGATTCGGCCATGAAGATGGCGCGGCCTGCGGCCTTCGGCCAGCTGATCATCCTGCTGGTGTTCGCACCGATCCTCACCCTGGAAGGCGTGGAGGGCAAGACGTTCCACCCGATGGCGGCCACCTTCATGCTGGCCCTGATCGGCGCCTTCATCTTCTCCTTCACCTTCGTGCCGGCAATGGCCGCACTGCTGGTGCGCGAGCCCACGGTGAAGGACGGCGATGCACATGCTGGCGACGGCGAGCACGAGACGAAACTGATCCGCGTGCTGCGTGCGCGCATCGAGCCGGTGGTCCGTCGTGCAGTCGCGCATCCGCGCACGGTGCTGGCCGGTGCGGTGATGATGGTGGTGGTGGGCATCGGTTCGTTCTCGCTGCTGGGCCGCGAGTTCATGCCCACCCTGGACGAAGGTAACGTGGCGATGCAGGCCCTGCGCGTGCCGTCCACGTCGCTGGAGCAGTCGCTGGCGATGCAGCTGGCGCTGGAAAAATCGTTGGCCGAACAGCCGGAAGTGGAAACGGTGTTCTCGCGCACCGGCACCGCCGAAGCGGCCATCGACCCGATGCCGACCAACATCTCCGACAGCGTGATCGTGCTGAAGCCGCGCGCGCAGTGGCCCGATCCGTCGCTGGACAAGGAAGCGCTGGTGCAGCGCTTCGAGCAGCTGGCCGGGCAGCAGCTGGGCAACAGTTTCGAGTTCAGCCAACCGATCGAGTTGCGCTTCAACGAGCTGATTTCCGGCGTGCGCACGGACCTGGCGGTGATGGTGTACGGCGATGATTTCGCCGCCCTGCAGAAGGTGGCCGAGCAGGTGGCGTTGAAACTGCGCGCGGTGGACGGCGCCGCCGACGTGCGGGTGGAGCAGATTTCCGGCCTGCCCACGCTCAACGTCAGGATCGACCATGTCGCCGCCGCGCAGCATGGACTGACCGCGGCGGACGTGAGTGATGCGTTGTCCACCGGCATCGGTGGTACCGCGGCCGGGCGGATCTTCGAAGGCGACAGACGCTTCGATGTGGTCGTGCGCCTGGACGATGCCGCACGCAACGATCCGGACCAGCTGGCCTCGCTGCCGATCGCCACGCCGGCAGGCCAGGTCGTGCCGTTGTCCTCGCTGGCGCGTATCAGCGTCAGCGAAGGGCCGAACCAGATCAGCCGCAGCGACGGCAGCCGGCGGGTGGTGGTGCAGGCCAACGTGCGTGGGCGCGATCTCGGTGGCTTCGTCAGCGAGGCCCAGGCAGCAGTGGCCGACGTGGCGTTGCCCGCCGGTGCCTACCTGCGCTGGGGCGGCCAGTTCGAGAACCTGCAGCGCGCGGAGAAGCGGTTGGCCACGGTGGTGCCGGTGGTGTTCCTGCTGATCGGCGGCCTGCTGTTCATGGCCCTGCGCAGTGGCAGGGAAGCGCTGCTGGTATTCAGCTGCGTGCCGCTGGCCCTGGTCGGCGGCATCCTCGCCCTGCTGCTGCGTGGCATGCCGTTCTCGGTGTCTGCGGCGGTGGGCTTCATCGCCGTCTCCGGCGTGGCCACGTTGAACGGCCTGGTGCTGATGCAGGCGATCCGCGAGCGGCTGGAGGGCGGCGACCTGCCGATGCAGGCGGCCATCAATGGTGCCGCCAGCCGCATCCGCGCGGTGCTGACCACGGCCCTGGTGGCCATCGTCGGCTTCATACCGATGGCCATCGCCAGTGGTGCCGGCGCGGAGGTGCAGAAGCCGCTGGCGACGGTGGTGATCGGTGGTCTGATCACCGCCACGGTGCTGACGTTGCTGGTACTGCCGACGTTTGCCGGGCGGTTGGTGAAGCGCTGAGGCGTATTGGGGTCGGAGCCCTTTCCGGTGGAAAGGGATCCGACCCCGGGCCCAGGGTCAGGCCTTCTTGCGCTCGGCGATGTACGCCTGGATCTGCTGTTCCAGCACCGGCAGCGGCACCGAACCCTGCTTCAGGATCACGTCGTGGAAGCCCTTGATGTCGAACTTGTCGCCCAGTTCCTTCTCGGCCTGCGCGCGCAGGCGCACGATGGCGATCTCGCCCAGCTTGTAGCTCAGCGCCTGGCCCGGCCAGGAGATGTAGCGATCCACTTCGGTGGTCACTTCATGCTCGCTCAGCGCGGTGTTGTCGCGCAGGTAGGCCAGGGCCTGCTCGCGGGTCCAGCCCTTGCTGTGCACGCCGGTGTCGATGACCAGGCGCGCGGCACGCCACATTTCATAGGTCAGGCGGCCGAAATCCTCGTACGGGGTTTCGTAGATGCCCATTTCCACGCCCAGCTTCTCGCAGTACAGCGCCCAGCCTTCGCCATAGGCGGAGATGTAGGCGTTGCGGCGGAATTCGGGCAGGTCCTTCTGCTCGGAGGCGATCGCGCCCTGCAGCGCATGGCCAGGGTCGGACTCATGCAGGGTCAGCGCCGGCAGGTTGTACAGCGGGCGCGACGGCAGGTCGTAGGTGTTGACCCAGTAGGTGCCCATGCCACCGCGACCGGCGGTCCAGAACGGGGCGATGTCCGGCGGCACCGGCACGATGGTGAAGCGCGCACGCGGCAGCGTCATGAACCGGCCGAGCTGGCCATCGGCGCGCTTGGAGATCCATGCCGCGCGCGACAGCAGCTCTTCGGGGGTCTTGGCGTAGAACTGCGGATCGGTGCGCAGGAAGGTCAGGAACTCTGCGAAGCTGCCCTTGAACTGCACCTGCTGGATGATGTCGTTCATCTCCTTCTGGATGCGCGCCACCTCACCCAGGCCGATGCGGTGGATCTCATCGGGCGACAGGTCCAGCGTGGTGTATTCGTGGATCTGCTGCTTGTAGAAGGCCTTGCCACCGGGCATGGCCTCGGCGGCCAGGGTGGTGCGCGCCTGCGGCACGTATTCGCTGACGAAGAAGGTGCGCAGCTGCTGGAAGGCCGGCACCACCTTGCCGCTGATGGCCGCCGCGGCCTGTTCGCGCAGGGCGGCCTGTTGGGCGGCCGGGATGCTGGCGGGCAGCTTCTTGAACGGCGCGTACAGCGGCGAGGTCGTCGGGTCCTTCAGCTCGGCGACGGTGGCGATGGAGACCTCGCGGCCGTCCAGCACCGCGCGCGGCACGCTGAAACCACGCTTGAGGCCGGCGCGCATGTTGTCGGTCTGCTGGCCGAAGTAGCGCGGCACGTCGTTCAGGCGGGCGATGTAGTTGCGGTAGTCCTGCGCGGTCTTCATCTCGCGCCGGGCCATGAAGGCCAGGTTGGACCAGAACGAGGAGTCCGAATTGAACGGCATCTCGTAGGTGCGCAGGCGCGTGGCTTCGGCCAGGTTGAAGACCTGATCGCGGTAGATCGCGTAGTTGACCTGGTTGTCGGCCGACAGGGCCTTGACGTCGATCTTCTTCAGGTCGGCCAGGGTTTCGTCCCAGACCTTCAGGCGGGCCTGCTGCGCGGCCGGGCCGACATCAGGCATGCGGGTCGCGTTGGCCGGCGCATCCTCGTCCTCGCTGGCTTCGCCACCGCCATCCTGGCGCCACTTCCACTCCTTCTCGTACAGCGCACGGAAGGCGGCATCGGCGGCCGATTCGGCGGCCATGCTGGCCGGAGCGGCGGCCGGCGGCGCAGCCAGGGCGACCGCAGGAGCGGACAGGGCAATCAACAGAGCTACGGCAAGGCGGGTTTTCACGAGCACAGGTTCCCGGGAAGGCAGATCCCGATGATCGCACCGTGCAGGGCCCGAGGCATGGGACGAAGGTCCTGCCTGCGCCCGGCGCTACCAACGAACATACGGTAGATCCACGCCATGCGTGGATGCGCCGGGATCCGGCCGGGGTCAGAGCCCTTTCCTGCGGAAAGGGATCCGACCCCTGGCCCTCAGTGGCTGGCCTTGTCCCGCTTCCAGCCGCGGTGCTGGATGTCCAGGTGCAGGCTGTACAGGGCGGTGAACGCCGGGAACAGGTTCTGCAGCACGCCCACCGAGTCCTGCTTGGCCGAGAACAGGAAGTAGCTCAGGGTCATCAGGCTGCCGACCACGCTCATGTACCAGAACAGGCGCGGGATGACCGGCTTGCCGGCACGCTTGGACGCCACGAACTGCACCAGCCAGCGGCCGCCGAACATCAGTGCGCCGGTGTAGCCGATCAGCTTCCAGCCGGTGACGTGCAGGCCGGTCCAGTACAACCAGGTCAGCGGCTGGTCGAGCCAGTGCAGCTCCATCAACGCTCCTCCACCGCAGTGCGCTTGCTGCGGGTGATCAGCCACGCCACGCCGCGCAGGTCGCGGATGCCGACCAGGGCGCGGCCCAGGTTGTTGTACTTGGACACGCCGGCGGTACGGTGGCGGTGGTTGACCGGCACGCTGGTGGTCTTCCAGCCGGCGCGCTGCATCAGCGCGGGCAGGTAGCGGTGCATGTGGTCGAAGTACGGCAGATCGAGGAAGGCCTCGCGCTCGAACAGCTTGATGCCGCAGCCGGTATCGGGGGTATCGTCGCGCAGCATGCGCGCGCGGATCGCGTTGGCCCACTTGCTGGCCCAGCGCTTGCTGCCACTGTCCTGGCGGTTGACGCGCCAGCCGGCGAACAGCTTCACCTGCGCATCAGCGCTCTGCCGCGCAGCCAGTAGTTTCGGAATATCGGCTGGGTCGTTCTGGCCGTCGCCATCGAGGGTGGCGATCCACGGCGCGCGCGCATTTCGCACGCCGGTGCGGACGGCGGTGCTCTGCCCGCTCTGGCTGACATGGTGCAGCACGCGCAGTTCCGGGGTGCTGGCCTTCAGGCCCTGCAGCACGGCCAGGCTGTCATCGCGCGAGTTGTCGTCCACGTAGACGATCTCGAACGGCAGGTGGCCGCGCAGCGCGGCGACGATCTCACCGACCAGGGGCGCGACATTGTCGCGCTCGTTGAACACCGGGACGACAACGGAAAGCTCGGGGTGGCTCATGGGTCACTCGGCCAGCAGGGATACAAAGACCGCGCATTCTCCGAAGCCGAGGTTATCCGAAGATGAATCCGGCTGCGTGAGGGTCACTCCTCAGGCACGATCGCCAAAATACTCGCGACACCACTGCACGACCGGCGGCAGGCCCTGCTCGATCGGGGTGACCGCATCAAAGCCGAAGGCGTCATGGGCGCGCCGGGTGTCGGCCATCGTGCGCACCATGTCGCCTGGCTGCATCGGCTTGTAGACCTTCTGCGCGGGGCGGCCGGCGGCCTGCTCGATCACGCTGATGAAGCGCTCCAGCTCGACCGGCGTATGGTTGCCGAGGTTGAACACCCGGTGCGGCACCACGTCGGTGCTGGGGTTCGCGAGGGCGCCGAGGATGCCCGATACGATGTCGGAAACATGTGTGAAATCGCGCTGCATGCGCCCTTCGTTGAACACGTCGATCGGACGTCCGGCCAGCACCGCGCGCGAGAACAGCAGCGGCGCCATATCCGGCCGGCCCCACGGGCCGTACACGGTGAAGAAGCGCAGGCCGGTGGCATGCAGGCCGTACAGCTGCGCATAGGTGTAGGCCATCAGCTCGTTGGCGGCCTTGGTGGCCGCATACAGCGAACGCGGCTGGTCCACGCGCTGGTCCTCGGAGAACGGAGGCGTGGCCGAATCGCCATACACCGAGCTGCTGGAGGCATACACCAGGTGCTGCACGCCACGGTGGCGGCACAGCTCGAGCATGTTGACGAAGCCGGTCAGGTTGCTGTCGACGTAGGCGTGCGGGTTTTCCAGCGAGTAACGCACGCCGGCCTGCGCGGCCAGGTGGATCACCGCGGTGGGCTGCACCTCATCGAACAGCGCAGCCAGGCCCTGCTGGTCGGTCAGGTCCAGGGTGCGCAGGTCCAGGCCCGGGCACAGCGCAGCCACGCGATCGCGCTTGATCTGCGGGTCGTAGTAGTCGTTGAAGTTGTCCAGGCCGACCACGGCCTGGCCGGCCTCCAGCAGCGCGCGGGCGGTGTAGGCACCGATGAAGCCGGCAGCGCCGGTGAGCAGGATGGTCATGGCCGGGGCCTGGATACGAAGTTCAGACCCCAGATGTTACCGGTCTCAGAAGAAACCGAAACGTTTCCGCGCCACATTCACCCGACCCGGCACGATCACGTCCTGGATCTTCTTCGCATCGAAGCGATCCAGCAGGGCCTCGGCGTCCTTCTTCAGCTTCAGGTCCATCTCCTCCGGATACAGGGCAACGATGGACATGAACTCGATGGTCCGGGCGTCGTCCAGCTGCAGCGTGCCGAAGCCCTCGGGGGCGGTGACCGGCGGCAGCACGATGGCGCCATCGAAACCCACGCCCGGGGCGTAGGGCTCGGCCGGGTGGCCGTTGGGAATGGTGTGGCCGAAGCCGAGCCAGGTGTCGTACTCGTGCGGTAGCCGTGCCAGCGTCTTCAGCAACCGCACCGGCCAGTAGTTCCGCTCGTCTTCGAAGGCATCACCGCTGATCGGCCAGTCGGCCGGCAGGGTCACCATCAGCTCCATGTATGCCGAGCCGGGCGCACCTTCGGGCAGGGTCATCGGCAGGTCGCTCATGCCCGAGGTCACCAGGCGCAGGTACGGAAACGGCTCGCTGGCCGGCACCACGTGCACGTCGATATGCACGAGGTCGGAGATGATTTCGTGGAGTACGCCCGAGATCGGCCCCAGGTGGCGCTCGATGTGCGCGCTGATGGCCTCGATGTGCGATTCACCCTGGGCCGGAGTGAAGTCCTTTTCCCGGCTGTGCACCAGGATCGGGCTGCCGCCCGGGCTGACGTCGTCGATGTCCATGCTCATTCCTGCTCCCTGGATGAGCCGCGGCACGAAGCCGTCCCGCGGCGTGTGCGTTTCCCTGCCGAGCGCTGCTGCAGCGCTGCCGCGCTCAACCCTGGCGGGTGCGCAGCTTTTCCAGCACGCCGTCCAGCGTGTCCAGATCGGTGTAATGGATGATCAGCTTGCCCTTGCCGCCGCGGCCGTGGTTGATGGCCACCTTGGTGCCCAGCGATTCGGACAGCTCGGTTTCCAGCGAGGCGATGTCGGCCTGCTGCACCTTCGGCGTGGCCACCGGGCGGTTGCTCGGCACCTTGCCGGCGGCGAAGGCCTGCGCACGGCGCTCGACTTCGCGCACCGACCAGCCTTCATCGGCCGCTTCCTGCGCCAGCTTGCCGGCCAGTTCCGGGGCCAGGGTCAGCAGCGCGCGGGCGTGACCCATTTCCAGGCGGCGGGTTTCCAGCAGCAGGCGGATGGCCACCGGCAGCTCCAGCAGGCGCAGCAGGTTGGACACCGCCGCGCGCGAGCGGCCGACGGCCTCGGCGGCCTCGGCGTGGGTCAGAGTGAACTCGCTGATGAGGCGCTGCAGCGCTTCGGCTTCTTCCAGCGGATTGAGGTCTTCGCGCTGGATGTTCTCGATCAGCGCCATCGCGATGACGGTGCGGTCTTCCAGCTCGCGCACCACCACCGGCACTTCGTCCAGCCCGGCCAGCTGCGATGCACGCCAGCGGCGCTCACCGGCGACGATTTCGTAGTTGCCCGCCGGCAGCTGGCGCACCAGGATCGGCTGGATCACGCCCTGCGACTTGATCGAATCGGCCAGCTCGGAGAGCTTGCCTTCGTCCATCTCGCGGCGCGGCTGGTACTTGCCCGGCTGCAGCTGGCCCACGGCCAGCTTGCGCAGCACTTCACCCGGCAGGGGCTCGATGACCGCAGTGGTGGCCTGCACCTGGCTGGCTGCGCCCTTGGGGCCCAGCAGGGCGTCCAGTCCGCGGCCGAGGCCTCGCTTCTTGGCTGCAGGCTTGCTGGTCATCAGGCGGTCTCCACGGCCTTGGCGGCCTTGTTGCGATCGTTGTTGCGGCGGATGATCTCGCCGGCCAGGCCCAGGTAGGCCACGCCACCGCGCGAGGCACGGTCGTAGCCGACGATGCTCTGGCCGTGGCTGGGGGCCTCGGCCAGGCGCACGTTGCGCGGCACGATGGTGCGGAACACGCGGTCACCGAAGTGCTCGGTCAGTTCGGCCGACACCGCGTTGGCGAGGTTGTTGCGCACGTCGAACATGGTGCGCAGCACGCCCTCGATCTCCAGCACCGGGTTGAGGTTGGTGCGCAGCGCTTCGATGGTTTCCACCAGCGCGCTCAGGCCTTCCAGTGCGTAGTACTCGCACTGCATGGGCACCAGCACCGAATCGGCGGCGGCCAGCGCGTTGAGCGTCAGCAGCGACAGCGCCGGCGGGCAGTCGATCAGGATGTAGTCGTACTCGTCGCGGATCGGCGCCAGCGCGCGCTTCAGGCGCTGCTCGCGCTCTTCCTGCGCCATCAGCTGGATCTCGGCCGCGGTCAGGTCGATGTTGCCCGGCAGCAGGTCGTAGCCCTCGGCGGTGGCCACGCGCACGTCGGCTGCCTTGGCTTCGCCCAGCAGAAGATCGTAGGTGGAGGAGACCAGCTCGCGCTTGTCCACGCCACTGCCCATGGTCGCGTTGCCCTGTGAATCCAGGTCGACCAACAGCACGCGCTTGGGTGCGTTGGCCAGGGAAGCGGCCAGGTTGACGGCGGTCGTGGTCTTGCCGACGCCACCCTTCTGGTTGGCGATGGCGATGATGCGGGCCATGCGGGTGTGCCTCGTCGACGTGTGCTGGGACCGGTCATTATGCGTACAACCGGCCCCGTGCGGAAATCATGGATCGCCAACCCGTTGTTTCGCAAAGGGCTGGCGGCGGGGTTCAGGGGCCTGTAACAGTGACCAGATGGCGTTCGCCGGCCAGGCCGGGCACGCTCAGCGGGGTCACCTCGCGCACCTGCCAGCCTGCCGGCAGGGCCGCGATCTCGTCATGCGGGTAGACGCCCTTCATGGCCAGCAGCACGCCACCGGGGCGCAGCAGGTGGCCACCGACGCGGACGATGCCGGCCAGGGTGTCCATCGCGCGCGCGGTCAGCTGGTCGTAGCGGCCGGCCTCGTCCAGCGCCTCGGCGCGCGATTCGGCCACGCGTGCATTGGTCAGGCCCAGCTGGCGCACGGCTTCGCGCATGAAGCGCGCCTTCTTGCCGTTGCTCTCCACCAGGGTGACCTGCAGGCCCGGGCAGGCGATGGCCAGCGGGATGCCCGGCAGCCCGGGGCCGGTACCGAGATCGGCCAGGCTGCCATCGGCCACGAACGGCTGCATCGCCAGCGAATCGAGCAGGTGGCGGGTGACCATTTCCTGCGGATCGCGGATGGCGGTGAGGTTGTAGGTGCCGTTCCAGCGGTGCAGCAGCGCCAGGTAGCGCAGCAGCGGCGGCGCCAATGCGGCCGCCAGGCCCATGCTGGCCAGGCCCTGTTCCAGCGTGGAGACCACGCCGGCGGGAAGATCGTGTTCGCTCATGCCGTCATTATCGCCGGTTTTGCCCGCCGGTTCGCCGCTTCAATGCGGATACCAGGCCAATGCCGCGCGGAACTGGCCACTGGCCTGCCATTCGTGCAGGTGCCAGCGCTCGGCCTGGCCCAGTTCGGCGTCGCACCAGCGCAGGTGCAGGGCACCATCGGCGCCGGGCGCCAGCTGCAGGCGGTGCAGGCCGAAGGAGATGCCCTGGCCGTGCGCCTTGAGCAGCGCTTCCTTGGCGCACCACACGCGGAAAAACCAGTGTTCGCGCTCGTCGGCGGCCAGCCCTTGCAGCCACGCCACTTCATCGGGGTGGAAGAAGCGCTGGATGATTTCCAGCAGCCGCGGGCGCGGGCGCAGCAGTTCCAGATCCACGCCCAGCCGCACGCCCTCGCCCAGCGCCACCAGCAGCACCTCGCCGCTGTGGCTCCAGCCGGTGCCGTAGTGGGCCAGCGCGCCGGCCAGCTCCGGCCGGCCCTTGTCGTCGCGCACCAGCGGCAGGGCATCGGGTTCGCCGCCCAGCGCCTGCGCCAGCACCTGCCGGGCCTGCGGCTCACCGCGCTGGCCGGGCACATGCGGGCAGCGCCAGACCGTCACCGGGCCGAAGCGCCAGGGGCCGTCGAGGGTGGCTGGCAGGCTCATCCGCACGCGCCCGTCACGGGATTGCACGACGGTTTCACGGCGCTGCGGGTCAACTGGTCCCCGTCCCTTCCCCTTCCAGAGGTCACGTTCATGGGCATCATCATCTGGCTGATCGTTGGCGGCATCGTGGGCTGGCTGGCCAGCATCATCATGCGTCGCGACGCCCAGCAGGGCATCATCCTCAACGTCGTGGTGGGCATCGTCGGCGCGCTGATTGCCGGCTTCCTGTTCGGCGGCGGCATCAACGATGCCATCACCCTGCGCACGTTCCTGTTCTCGCTGATCGGCGCGGTGATCCTGCTGGCCATCGTCAACCTGTTCACCCGCAAGAGCATACGGTGATCTGAACGGTAGCGCCGGGCCATGCCCGGCGTTTCCCTGCCGCCGCTGCGCTCGCCGGGCATGGCCCGGCGCTACCGCTTCAACCGATCTCCACCCACGCCGGCGCATGGTCGCTGGGGCGTTCCCAGGTGCGCGGCTCGCGGTCGATGCCCGAGGCCACCGCGCTGGCCTTCAGCGCATCGGAGACCAGGGTCAGGTCGATGCGCAGGCCTAGGTTGCGGCGGAAACCGGCAGCGCGGTAATCCCACCAGCTGAACACGCCAGCCTCGTCGTTGTGCAGGCGGAACGCATCATGCAGGCCCAGCTGCAGCAGCTTCTGCAGCGCACCGCGCTCGGCGGTGGAGGTCAGGATGTGGTTCTCGTTCCAGACCTCGGGGTCGGGCACGTCGCGCACGTCCGGGGCGATGTTGAAGTCGCCCATCACGATCAGCTTCGGATGGCGCTGCAGTTCCTGCGCGATCCAGGCGTGCACCGCTTCCAGCCAGCGCAGCTTGTACTCGTACTTGTCGGTGCCGACGTCCTGGCCGTTGACCACGTACAGGTTGATCACCCGCAGGTCGCCGAAGGTACCGGCGATGACGCGCTTCTGCTCGTCCTCGAAGCCGGGGATGCCGATCTGCACGTCCTGCGCCGGCTCACGCGACAGCAGCGCCACGCCGTTGTAGGTCTTCTGGCCGGCGAACACGCTGCGGTAGCCGGCGGCGATCAGCGCCGAATCGGGGAACTTGTGGTCCTCCAGCTTGGTTTCCTGGATACCGACGATGTCCGGGCCGAAATCCTTGAGCCACTGCTCCAGGTGCGGCAGGCGGACATTGAGCGAATTGACGTTCCACGAGGCGATTTTCATGGGGCCATTCTACCCGGCCCCGCTTTGGTAGACGCCAACCTTGGTTGGCGCGTGAATCTCCCGCGTGCGCAGATCCCTTCAGTAGAGCCACGCCATGCGTGGCTTCACCGAACCAGCAGCCTCAACAACCCCGCAATCTTCGAATACGGCGGCCGCAGCCGGTCACTGGCCGCCCAACGCGACTGCCACAGCACCGGCAGCCGCTTGCTCATGGCATCGAACCCGGCCCGGCCGTGGTACGCGCCCATGCCACTCGCCCCCACCCCGCCAAACGGCAGGCCGTCGGCGGCGAAGTGCAGCAGCGTGTCGTTGACCGTCACCCCACCGGCAACCACCTGGCCGAGGATGCGCTCCACCGTCGCCGTGTCATGGCTGAAGGGGTACAGCGCCAGCGGCCGGTCGCGCGACAGCACATCGGCCAGCGCCGCCTCCAGATCCGGGTAAGCCCGCACCGGCAGGATCGGCCCGAAGATCTCCTCACGCATCAGGTCCAGATCATCCGGCGGGTCCAGCACCACGGTCGGCACCAGCAGGCGCTCGCGGTCGGCGCGCGCGGGGTCCACCTGCGCCAGCGGAATCACCGGCACGCCGCGCTCGCGTGCCTGCGCCAGGAAACCCTGCAGGCGCTGGTACTGGCCTTCGTTGATGATGCGCGTGTAGTCGCCGGCATCGCTGAAGTCGCCATAGCGCTCGCGCACCTGCTGCTGCAGCGCCTGCACGAACTCACGCTGGCGCGCCGTGTCGATCAGCACGTAGTCCGGTGCGATGCAGGTCTGGCCCGCGTTGAACCACTTGCCGGTGGCCAGTCGCGCGGCGGCCTTTTCCAGCGGGAAATCGCGGCAGACAATCGCCGGCGATTTGCCGCCCAGCTCCAGCGTCAGCGGCACCAGATGCTCGGCTGCGGCGGCCATCACCTTGCGCCCCACCGCCGTCGAACCGGTGAACAACAGATGGTCCAGCGGCAGCGAGGACACCGCCGCAGCCACATCCGCCCCGCCCTGCACCACCGCCACCCGATCGGGCGGGAACACGCCGGCCAGCAGATCGGCCAGGAACGCGCTGGTGCGCGGGGTGTGTTCGGAAGGCTTCAACAGCACGTGGTTGCCCGCGGCGATGGCCGTGACCAGCGGCACCAGCGCCAGGGTGACCGGGTAGTTCCAAGGCGAGATCACCCCGACCACGCCCAGCGGCGTCGGCCGCAGCTGCGCGCGCGCCGGCCACAGCTTCCAGCCGGCCGATGCGCGCTGCGGCTTCGACCAGCGCCGCAGGTGCCGGCACAGGTGGTCGATGGCGGACAGCACGCTCATTCCATCGGCCAGCTTCGATTCGACGTGGGCGCGGTGGCCGAAGTCCTCGGCGATGGCCTGGGCCATGTCATCCATGCGCGTCTGCAGCGCCTCGCGCAGGCGGCGCAGGTCGGCGTCGCGCTGGTCGAGCGAAGGGCGCTGGGCCTGCCAGGCGCTGCGCAGGGTCTGCAGGATGGCGGGGAGGTCGGTTGGGGCGGTGGTGGTCATGGGCCGATTGTAGGGGCGAGCCGTGCCTGGCTCGCATGCCAACCTTCACGCCGTGGGACAGGGTCTCATTCGTTCGTCTTCCCACCGCCGCGCGTGCGTTCACCCTTTGATGCAATCCCCGCCATCACTACGCCTTCTGCTGGTCGGTACGTTCTGCCGGGCATGACTGCGGCTCTGGGAGTTGCAACGGAGTCTTGATCGGGTACTCGGGGCTGCCGTAGGCGTAGCAGGAGGTGGTGACCTGAATCTCATCACAGGGCAGAAAATGAACGGTGATACCGCAGACTTTCTGATCGGTGTAATCCGGTACGGGGACGACTTTGCTGTGCCTGCGCTTTTGCGCCAGGATTTTTTCTCTCCAAGCCAAAACTTTGGACCAATCTTCTGTTCCAGGAAAATCTATTGCGCTGCCGGCACCCGTTTCCCAATCAACCCGTACCGTCAGGCCTGGATACCAGTGTTCTGGTGCGCCGTAGCAGCACCCTCCACCGCCGCCTTGATATGGGCCAATGATGTCAACGGCTGAACGACCATCGACACTGAAACGATTGATCGCCCAGTGGGTGTGATTGACGCCATAAATCGCACTGGCCTCCACATCGTAGGCAGACAAGAGCAGAGGTAGGCCGGCAAGAGATGCCAGCACTACGCGCTTCAAAACAATCATCACTGAAACTCCATAATGTATCGCCCTCATTTCTTGTCCGCGGACACCAAGCCCCTACTCAGGCGCAAACTCTCGCCTCCAGTCACGCAGCATCTGGACCTCCCGCGCTATCACTGCTGATTCTGCTTCGGGCAAATCGGAGAACAGTTCACCCGATACTGGAGTTCTTCTCAGGGGGGCGTTTGGGTCACCTACGAAGAAGCGGGGGGTAAAGCAATAAGGCTCATCGCCCGATTCCGTGGGCTGCTTCACCAACGTCACAAACACGGCATTCGTCGGCATGCTCGGCTTGGCGGATGAACACCACGGATGCGACGAGACGATATCCTGAATCCGCGCACCAGCCCGACGGAACTCCGTGGGACTGAAAACCTTGCCGAGAGAGACGCGATGTACCCGATAGCTATCGAATTCCGGCTGTTCCTCGACGAGCCATCCTGAGTTGTCATGCGATGTGCAACTGCAATCACAGGTCACCAGTGTTGCGCTTGGTACAGCGCTGTTCCAGGACAGCCAGACCTTCTCTGTCTTGCAAACTTGTTTGATCACGGGCGATCTTTCCTCGATTCGCAGGCTTCCCTGCGGTGCCGCGCCGTCGGCAGCTACATGCGTCCCTGCATCGGCAGCTGACGCTGGGACAGCGATGATCGCTGCCAGAAGTACCCTGCGCATGCCCCGATCCGATTCGATGAATAACCCATGCTATGGGACGCACTGACCAGCAGAGCGAATTCGGGCCTTTTGCGTCAAAGGTTGGCGTGTTTGGCTAAAAATCTCCGTGCTCCGTGTGGCTGGATACGTCACCTCGCACCGGCACGATCGATTATTGGGCTGACATGTAGATTCGTACTTGTTTCATTGCCGCAGGCTGTGAGCGCGCTGAAGGTGGTGTCCCACCCCAATAACATGCGTAGATGCGAAGCGCACATGCATTTCTGATCGGATTTTTTCTCGTGGCCGGAGCCTCCTATGCCAGCGAGCAGTCCATTGATGTCGCGGCAGCCGGCCTGATGACCGAGCGCGAACACATCCCGTTGGTGGGCGATACCCTGGCGCCGTCGTCGGCGAACTCGAGGGCGACGCTACACCCGGTGCCAGTGTTGGCAGGGTGCTCGAGGCGTTTGCAGAGAGGCTCGAGCGTACGACCTGCCGTGTACAGACTCCCGACAATGACAGCTCACTTTCGTCTGGCGTTACCTGCAGCGGGCCCGATATAGACAGCCTCTTCCCTTACTACACAGCCTTGCGGCAGGCGAGCACACCCGCAGAGCATGATCGGCACGGCCGTCGCTTCCTGGACGCCTATACGACGCTGCTCAGGGATGCGCCGGATGTCGCCCTCACGCGACCAAGCGAGGACGAGGCGGTAGACGGGTTGCTACATGTGCTCTTTCCGTTCGAGGCCTGGGACGAGAAGCTGAAAATTCCACGCCCTGACGGGCACTTCCCGTTTGTTCCTGTGTGCAACCTCGTTGTCGCTCGCGCTGCGCGCTGCCCGGGAGCCGACCAGTTGCGTAGAGACATCGGGCAGGCAGGCGATGAGAGTGAACAGCGCTTGTTCTGCCTCAAGGAGTTCTCGAGGCGAAGGCTGGCGGAGAAAGGTGAGTGTCCCGAAATGGCGATCACAAGCCCCTGATACCCATCGCATGCTCGCGCCTGCAAATGACGGTTTCCTGGAGAATGAACTTGTTGAGCTTGATCTTAGCCGTGCTCGCAACACTGGCTTCAACAGAGGATGCGAAGGCTGACGGCGGGAAATCGGTAAATGCTGGCGGCAACATCACACTCCGATACGACGGTGAGCAGAACAGTCGCTACCGGAACGTGTCGGTGATGATGCAAGGCAAGCTGGTGCACCGCATGGCACTGAGCGAGCACTCTTACTCCCTGTTCGAGTACGACTCCAATCCGGCGACGTCTCCTGATGGCCGGTATGTGCTCGTCTCTGATGTGGAATCCGGAGAGGTTGGCATGCCGGATGGGCGCGGTTCTCTGCATGAAAGGCAGTACTGCGGTTTCATCGACACACGAAGCGGCTGCCTGTTCGCGCGTCAGACCGGGTAATTCTGTGGGGGGCAGTTCAACGACGCTGGCGCCTGGGGTATCTCCAGCCCTTCCCGACCTGATCCTTTCTGAGGGGCGCCCTACCGCAGAGGACTATGCATCAGGCCGTCTGGGCCCCTCGGATGCAGCCGATGGCTCGCTCGACAATCTGCTTCGCTGCGATCCACCCGGGCCAGGCAACAGGGACCACTACAGGAAGCTGATCGATGCAGGGACGTTTGAGGTCACGCCTTTGCAGAGAGAGGCGCTGTATGGCGGGTAGAGTCGACTGTCAGTCGACTATCGCGCGCAGCGCGGGGTTTCAGATGTACCGCCAAGAGCAGTCGACCAACGGTCGACTCTACCCCTTGCTCAATCTCCCTTGTTCCCCCAAACAGAAAGGCCGTGGTCTTCACCACGGCCTCTCCTTCATCCCATGAACATCATGCTTACTTGGTGATGTCCACGTTCTTCGTTTCACGCAGGAACAGGCCGCCGATCACCACCGACATCAGCGCGATGATGATGGGGTACCACAGGCCGTAGTAGAGGTTGCCGGTACCGGCCACCAGCGCGAAGGAGATCGCCGGCAGGAAGCCACCGAACCAGCCGTTGCCGATGTGGTACGGCAGCGACATCGAGGTGTAGCGGATGCGGGTCGGGAACAGTTCGACCAGATAGGCGGCGATCGGGCCGTAGACCATGGTCACGTACAGCACCAGCAGCCACAGCATGAAGATCGTGCCGGCGATGTTGATGCGCGAGCCATCGGCCTTGGCCGGGTAACCCGCCGTGGTCAGTGCACCCTTCAGTTCGGCACCGAAGGCATCGGCCTTGGCCTTGCCTTCTTCCTTGGTCAGGCCGGCGGCCTCGTACGAGGTGACGCTGGCGCTGCCCACGTTCACCATGGCCAGCGAACCGGCAGCGGCCGGCTGCACGTCATACGGCACGCCCGCCTTGGTCAGCGCGGCGGTCGCCACGTCGCAGGAGCTGGTGAACTTGCGCAGGCCGACCGGATCGAACTGGAACGAGCAGGTGCTCGGATCAGCCACAACCAGCGCCGGCGAGTTGCTGCGCGCTTCTTCGATGGCCGGGTTGGCGAAGTGGGTCAGGCCCTTGAAGATCGGGATGTAGGTGACGGCAGCCAGCAGGCAGCCGGCCAGGATGATCTTCTTGCGGCCGATACGGTCGGACAGCCAACCGAAGAAGATGAAGAACGGCACGCCCAGCGCCAGCGCGGCGGCGATCAGCAGGTAGGAGGTGGTGGCGTCGACCTTCAGCATGCTGCTCAGGAAGAACAGCGCGTAGAACTGGCCGCCGTACCAGACCACGGCCTGGCCGGCTGCGGCACCCAGCAGGACCAGCAGCATCAGCTTCAGGTTGCCGCCCTTCAGGCTGTCACGGAACGGGGTCTTGGAGCCCTTGCCTTCCGCCTTCATCTGCTGGAACAGCGGCGATTCGCTCAGCTGCAGGCGGATCCACACCGAAATGCCCAGCAGCACGATCGAGACCAGGAACGGAATGCGCCAGCCCCAGGCTTCGAAGGCTTCGTTGCCCAGGAAGTAGCGGCAGGCCAGGATGATCAGCAGCGACATGAACAGGCCGAGCGTGGCGGTGCACTGGATGAAGCTGGTGTACAGGCCGCGCTTGTTTGCCGGGGCATGTTCGGCCACGTAGGTGGCCGCGCCACCGTACTCACCACCCATCGCCAGGCCCTGGGCCAGGCGCAGCACGATCAGGATCACCGGTGCGGCGAAACCGATCGAGGCGTAGTTGGGCAGCACGCCGACCAGGAAGGTCGAGATGCCCATGATGAGGATGGTGACCAGGAAGGTGTACTTGCGGCCGATGCGGTCGCCGAGGCTGCCGAAGAAGGCCGCACCGAACGGACGCACGAAGAAGCCGGCAGCGAAGGCCAGCAGGGCGAAGATCATGCCCGTGGTTTCGTTGACGCCACTGAAGAACTGCTTGGCGATGATCGCGGCAAGCGAGCCGTACAGGAAGAAGTCATACCACTCGAAAACGGTACCCAGGCTGGACGCGAAGATGACCTTCTTGTGTCCCTGGGTGAGTTCGGATTTCGCCGGTGCAGGTGTTGTTGACATGGGACGCTTCCCCTCCGAAGCAATCGTTGTTGGTGGGTGCCGACCGTTGGTCGGCACTCGATCTAGGCAGGTGCCGACCGTTGGTCGGCACTCATTCAGAAGCTGTACTTCGTGGTGAACTGCACGCGGTTGATATCGCCCTTGCGCCCATCTTCGATCTCACGCACGCCGTACATGTACTCGGCACCGATATCGACCTTGGGCATCGGCGTGTAGAAGATGTTGCCGCGGATGCTTTGCACGCTCTTGGTGACCAGCGGCCCCAGGCTGCCGTCGTTGTCGTAGTCGCTGCGGGCGTAGATCAGGTTGGTGCGCAGCTTCGGCGAGAAGGCATGGCGCCAGCCCACGTAGCCGGCCAGCACACCGGTCGGGTTCAGTTCGTCGCGGGCGATGTCATAGGCGGTATCCGCAGTGACGCCCAGGCCGATGTAGCGGGCGATGCCCTCGCCACCGGTCAGCTGGTAGTGCAGCGAATCGTTGCCGCCCATCACCCACTTGCCGCCCAGGGTCAGGCCGCCGGCCACCTTGTCGGCCTTGGCGCCGGTGGCCTGGTTGTCGACCTTCAGCTGGCGGACGATGCTGCCGACGCCGAAGGTGCCCCAGTCGCCCTTCCAGCCATAACGCATCGTCAGGTCGGGCAGGCTGCCGCGGTCGGAGTTGGCGCTGGCGTTGGTCCACACGCCGGTGACCGGATTGCGGGTACCGGTGAGGGTGGTCGTTTCCGGGTTTTCCAGGGCGACGCTGAAGCCGCCCTGGGTGTAGCGCACCTGGGCCTGGCGCACGAACACCACACCATCGGTCGGGCCAACGAAGTCGACCGCTTCCGGCAGTGCCGCCGCATCCATGAAGTTGGACCAGGTCTGGCCGGCCAGCCAGTTGTTCCAGTACATGTAGGCGTGGCGCAGGGTCACGCCATAGGTGTTGGTGGCGGTCTGGTTGCCCAGCGAGTTGCCGAAGAAGTCCATCTCGAACATCGCGCCGGCCTTGTTGCCCGATTCGCTGACGTTGTCGATGCCGATGTTGAAGCGCGAGAACTTGGCGTGGGCGTTGTAGTCCACGTCCGAGCGCTTGCCCGAGCCGCCGGCACCGGCCACCGGGGTCTGGCCCGGCAGGTACAGCGCGCGGCCGGTGGCATCGTCGGCCAGCTGGCCATCGCTGGTCTGGGTGGCCATGAAATCGGCCTTGATGAAGCCGCCGATCTTGACCGTGGTGCCCGGCGCGGCGCCCGGGGTGATGGTGGTGACCTGGATCGGCTGCTTGCCGGCCGGCACCTGCGCGACCGGCTTCTGCTCGGCCTGCACGGCGCGGACATCGGTCACGGCCTGCTGGGTCTGCACGATCTGGGTCTGCTGTTGCTGCTGCGAGGACAGCAGCGCCTGGACCTGGCGCTCCAGTTCGGCAACGCGTGATTCAAGCGCTTTCTCTTTGGCGGTCTCTGCGAACGCCATGCCCGGTGCGACCAGGGCGACCAGCAGGCAGGCCGCCAAGGGTGTGCGCACGGCTTTCAACGTACGGTGGCTCATGTTGCCCTCTCTCCCAAGTGGCAAGGTGATGCCGCGCGTGGGGCACGGTCGAGCCGAGACTGCGGGGCGTTTATGTATAGCGGTATTCGCCATTGGTCGAACCCGGGCCTGCAGGGCGCCGACTTTCGACCATGGTCTAAGCGCCGTGGTGACGCGACCGGGGGTGGATGGGGCAAACTGGTGGCGGAGGGTCGTTGCGATGCTGCGACCGCACATACAAAGTCAACGTGCAAGTGAGGGTGCCATGGCTGATATCTACCCCGTCGATCCGCAGTTCGCCGCCAAGGCACGCATCGACAAGACGTCTTACGAGCAGCAGTACCAGGCTTCTGTGTCCGACCCGGATGCGTTCTGGGGCAGGGCCGCCGAACGGCTGGACTGGATGCGCAAGCCGACGAAGATCAAGAACGTCAGCTACGACCTGGCCGACTTCCACATCAAGTGGTTCGAGGACGGCGAGCTCAACGCCAGCGTGAACTGTCTGGACCGCCAGCTCGAGAAGCGCGGCGACAAGACCGCCCTGCTGTTCGAACCGGACAGCCCGGACGCGCCGGCGCAGCACATCACCTACCGCGAGCTGTACGAGCGCACCTGCCGTCTGGGCAATGCACTGCGCAACCTGGGCGTCAAGAAGGGCGACCGGGTCACCATCTACCTGCCGATGATCGTCGACGCGGCCGTGGCCATGCTGGCCTGCGCGCGCATCGGTGCGATCCACTCGGTGGTGTTCGGCGGCTTCGCTCCGAACTCGATCGCCGACCGCGTCAGCGACTGCCAGAGCAAGCTGATCATCACCGCCGACGAAGGCCTGCGCGGTGGTCGAAAGATTCCGTTGAAGGCCAACGTCGATGCCGCGCTGAAGCTGCCGGGCACCAACACGGTTGAAACCGTGCTGGTGGTGCGCCACACCGGCGGCGCGGTCGACATGCAGGCCCCGCGCGACCGCTGGTTCCACGACGTAGTGGACAGCCAGCCGTCGACCTGCGAGCCCGAGCGCATGAACGCCGAAGACCCGCTGTTCATCCTCTACACCTCCGGTTCCACCGGCAAGCCGAAGGGCGTGCTGCACACCACCGGCGGCTACCTGCTGTACGCGGCCTACACCCATGAAGCGGTGTTCGACCTGCGCGAGGACGACATCTACTGGTGCACCGCCGACGTCGGCTGGGTCACCGGCCACAGCTACATCGTCTACGGCCCGCTGGCCAACGGCGCGACCTCGCTGATGTTCGAAGGCGTGCCGAACTACCCGGACACCTCGCGCTTCTGGAACGTGATCGACAAGCACAAGGTCACCATCTTCTACACCGCCCCGACCGCCATCCGCGCACTGATGCGCGAGGGCGAGGAGCCGGTGAAGAAGACCTCGCGCGCGTCGCTGCGCCTGCTCGGCAGCGTCGGCGAGCCGATCAACCCGGAAGCCTGGCGCTGGTACTACGAAGTGGTCGGCGACAGCCGCTGCCCGATCGTCGATACCTGGTGGCAGACCGAGACCGGCGGCATCCTGATTTCGCCGCTGGCCGGCGCGATGGATCTCAAGCCGGGTTCGGCCACCCTGCCCTTCTTCGGCGTGCAGCCGGCGCTGGTCAATGCCGATGGCGAAGTGCAGGACGGCCCGACCGAAGGCAACCTGATCATCCGTGATTCCTGGCCGGGCCAGATGCGCACGGTGTACGGCGACCACCAGCGCTTCATCGATACCTATTTCCGCACCTACCCGGGCAGCTACTTCACCGGCGACGGTTGCCGTCGCGATGAGGATGGCTACTACTGGATCACCGGCCGCGTGGACGATGTGATCAACGTATCCGGCCACCGCATCGGCACCGCCGAAGTGGAGAGCGCGCTGGTGTCGCACCCGAAGGTGGCCGAGGCTGCGGTCGTCGGCTTCCCGCACGACGTCAAGGGCCAGGGCATCTACGCGTACGTGACCCTGGTGGCCGACGAGGCGCCCAGCGACGAGCTGCACAAGGAACTGGTGGCGTGGGTGCGCAAGGAAATCGGCCCCATCGCCACGCCGGACCACCTGCAGTGGGCACCTGGCCTGCCCAAGACCCGTTCGGGCAAGATCATGCGCCGCATCCTGCGCAAGATCGCCGAGAACGCGCCGGACCAGCTTGGCGACACCTCGACCCTGGCCGATCCGTCGGTCGTGGCGTCGCTGGTGGACGAGCGCAAGGTACGCTGATGGACCATCCGGGCCGGGGCTTCGGGGTCGGATCCCTTTCCACCAGGAAAGGGCTCTGACCCCAGTGAACTCCGGCCACCAAGGGGTCAGATCCCTTTCCTGACGGAAAGGGATCTGACCCCGCACTGTTTTCCCCCACGGTTCCCCCCGACCATGACCACCCTCCTGATTGCCGATGACCACCCGTTGTTCCGCGAAGCCCTGCGAGGGGCCGTGCAGCGGGTCATCCCGGGCGTGCAGCTGTTCGAGGCCGACAGCGTCGAAGCGCTGTACGCGCTGGCCGACCAGCACAACGACGCCGACCTGGTCCTGATGGACCTCAACATGCCCGGCGCGCAGGGGTTCAACGCGCTGGTGCACATGCGCTCGCTGCACCCGCACCTGCCGGTGGTGGTGGTGTCCGCGCGCGAAGAAGCGACGGTGATGCGCCGCGCGCTCGATCACGGCGCACTGGGTTTCATTCCGAAGTCGGCCGACTCGGACACGATCGGCCACGCGCTGGGCACCATCCTCGATGGCGAGACCTGGGCACCGCCGGAGGCGCACAACGTGCCGCCCACCGGCAGCGAGGAACGCGAAGTCGGCCAGCGCCTGCGCGAACTGACCCCGCAGCAGTTCCGCGTGCTGCAGATGCTCGGCGCCGGCCGCTTGAACAAGCAGATCGCCTACGACCTCAACGTCTCCGAGGCCACGATCAAGGCCCACGTCACCGCCATCCTGCGCAAGCTGGGCGTGACCAACCGCACCCAGGCCGTGCTGATGGCCGGCAAGCTGGCGATCGACGACGACGCCATCGTGCTGCCGCCGGAAGAAGACTGACACTCCCGTTTGTAGAGCCGAGCCCATGCTCGGCTGCTGTTCGCCGAAGACCGCGCTAATCCTGCAAGGGCCATCTGCTCCAGGCGTAGGGATACTCGCCAAGATGCGTAGCCAGCCCGGCACGAACCGGATTGGCCGCAATGTACATCGCCTGCGTGCGCAGGCACTCATCGCTGCGCAGGCCGTGATCGTAATACCCCGGTTGCCAGATCGGTGCATCGGCATCAACGCGCCTGGCGATGGAACGTCCGCTGCGGGACTTGAGGATCTGCATGCACCCGGCGAGCGTTCCGCGGCGCAGCTCGATCAGCCAGTGAAGATGATCCGGCATGATCACCCAGGCCAGGGAACACGTCCGTCCCGTCCGTTCCACCGTACGGAGCGCCTCGATCAGAAGGCCGACGTTGGCTTCATCGTCAAACCAGCGTCGACGCGCGTGTGTCACCGTGGTGATCGCGTAGACGTTGCCGGTCTGCGACCAGCGGCCAATACGGAGTGCGGGGCTGGACATGCCCGAAGACTATGCTGCGACCGACAGGCTCTCCATCAGTGCACCACGGCGAGACATGTAGGCCATCTCCCCGTTGTAGAGCCGAGCCCATGCTCGGCTGCGTTTCGCCTGAGAACCGCGCTGCGCGCATGAGCCGAGCACAGGCTCGGCTCTACAGTTCCGCCCGTTACGCCACGCCGTGCAGGTGTTCGTACAGGATCGTCGAACCGATGATCACCAGGATCACGCCGCCGATGATCTCGGCGCGCTTGCCGACCATGCCGCCCAGCACGCGGCCCAGCATGATGCCGGCGGTGACCATGGTCAGCGTGCACAGGCCGATGACCGCAGCCATCACGCCGATATGCACGTCCATGAAGGCCAGGCCGATGCCTACGGCCATGGCATCGATGCTGGTGGCGAAACCGGTCAGTGCCAGCTTCCAGAAGCCGTGGTGCTGCGAGGGATCTTCATCCTGTTCGCCGCTGTCCGGGCGTACGCCGTTGATGATCATGTGCACGCCCAGCGCGACCAGCAGGCCGAAGGCGATCCAGTGGTCGAAGGCTTCCACGTACTGCAGGGCGGCGCGGCCAAGCAGCCAGCCGATGATGGGCGTGATCGCCTCGATGACGCCGAAGATGATGCCGGCGCGCAGTGCATCGCGGAATACCGGCTTGCGCATGGCCGCACCCTTGCCGATCGCGGCAGCGAAGGCATCGGTGGACATGGCAAAGCCGATCAGGAGGATCGAAACAGGAGACATTGGCGGCTGCTGAAGGTCGGGCAAGGACGGACGCACGGCTCGCGCTCGCGCCCAACCTGACGTTGCGCGCGCGGGCCGCTGGTCTCGCCAACCATCATGGTTGTCCACGCCACGGCGCACTGGCCGAGTATGTTGACGTGGACGATTCCTGCGTAGGAATCCGGCTACTCCCCAAGGGGACGCGAAGCTTAGCATCGCGATCCGCGCATGGCGCGTTTCCAGGCAAACGCGCAGGCAGGGCTGGTTTGTATAGCGAAGGCTATATTGCCGCGAAAATCGCAGGTGCTCGGCGTGATCCAGCCGAGCATGGGCTCGGCTCTACAAGGAGCTTCGTGGCCCCGCGTTACCTCGCGTCGCGCAGCGCGCCCAGGAAGGCGCGCAGCGAGGCCGGCTTGATCGGCTTGGTCAGCACGCGGTAACCGCGTTCGCGGGCCATGCGCTTCAGTTCATCGCGGCCGTCGGCGGTCAGCAGCGCGCCCGGCAACGGGTAGCCGGCCGCTTCGCGCAGTGCCACCAGCGCGTCCAGGCCGTCCATGCGGTCGTGCAGGTGGTAGTCCACCAGCATCACCTGCGGCTGCTCGGCCACCTTTTCCAGCGCCTGGTCCACGGTCGATGCGGTGATCACCTGCACCTGCCAGCGGCCCAGCAGCGCACGCATGCCGTCGAGGATCTCCTCGTCGTTGTCCACGCACAGCACGCGCATCCCGGCCAGCGAATCGCTGCGCACCGGCGGTGCGGCGGCCTGGGCAGGCAGCAGCGGCTCGCTGTAGCCCGGCAACGGCGCCACGCGCGGCAGGATGATCGAGAACATCGAACCGCTGCCGACCCGGCTGCGCGCATTGAGGCGGTGGTCGAGCAGGCGCGAGATGCGCTGGCAGATCGACAGGCCCAGGCCCAGCCCCTGCTCGCCCCAGTCGAAGGGCTGCTGGTAGCGATGGAATTCGTCGAAGATCTGCCGCATGTGGTGCTCGGGGATGCCCGGGCCGGTATCCCACACCTGCAGTTCCACTTCATCGCCACGCTGGCGCACGGCCAGCACGATGCGGCCCTGACGGGTGTAGCGCAGCGCATTGGCGAGGAAGTTCTGCAGCACGCGGCGCAGCAGGCGGCGGTCGCTGCGTACCCAGGTGGTACGCGCGAACAGGTCCAGGCGCAGGCCGCGCCCCGCCGCCACCGGCGTGTACTGCGCGGCCAGTTCGCGCATCAGCGCGCTCACGTCGAACTCGCCGATCACCGGATGCAGCCCACCGGCATCCAGCCGCGAGACGTCCAGCAGACCATCCAGAAGTTCCTCGGCCGCACGCAGCGAGGCATCCACGCGTTCGGCCAGGTGCTTCTGTTCGTCGCTCACATGGTCGCTGTCACGCAATGCCGAGGCGAACAGGCGCGCGGCGTTCAGCGGCTGCAGCACGTCATGGCTGATCGCTGCGAGGAAGCGGGTCTTCGACTGCTGCGCGACCTCGGCTTCGTGCGAGCGTTCGGCCACGCGCTGTTCCAGCGTTTCGTTGGCTTCCAGCAGCGCTTTTTCCGCGTGCTTGTAGTCGGTGATGTCGTTGTAGCTGGTCACGTAACCGCCGCCGGGCAGGGCTTGGCCGCGCATCTCGATCACCTTGCCGTCGCTGCGCGTACGCTCGAACACGTGCGGTGAACCGGCGCGCATGTAACCGATGCGGCGGTTGATCTGCACTTCGATATCACCCTCGCCGAGCTCGCCGCGTTCGGCGTTGTAGCGGATCAGGTCGGCGACGGGGCGGCCCACGTACAGCATGCCGTCGGGGTAACCGAACATGTCCTGGTAACGGCGGTTCCAGGCGGTCAGGCGCATGTCCGGGTCGACCACGCTGACACCCGCGCTGATGTTTTCCAGCGTGGTGGAGAGGATCTCGCGGTTGAAGCGCAGCTCCTGCCCCGCTTCGTCCAGCACCGCCACCACTTCGCCGAGGTCCATGCCCGAGCCACGCAGCAGGCTGGTCAGCAGCAGGCGCGCCGACGCGGCGCCGATCGAGGCGGCCAGCAGGCGCTCGGTGAACTGCACCCACGGCCGGTCGGCCGGCGCCGACGCCTGCAGCTCGCGCCCCAGCGACTGCGCCTGTTCGAAGAACGAACGCCGTGCGTGGCGCTCGCCGACCACGCGCGAGGCCAGTGCCAGCAAGTCGCCCACGTGCACATGACCGGGCCAGCCGCCCGCCACCGAGGGCCGTTCGGCATAGGGATCGAGGAAGGGCGCGGCGCGCAGGCGTTCGTCAACGCCCGGGCGCCAGCGCGCGGACACCAGCATCATCGTGGCCACGTTGACCAGCAGCGACCAGAACGTGCCATGGGTCAGCGGGTCCCAGCCGGTCATGCCGAACAGCTGCTGCGGGCGCAGCCACTCCACGCCGAACGGCCCGTGCCGCACCCAGGTCGCATCCACCCAGCCAGCCATGGTCATCGCCGGCAGCAGCAGCGTGTATATCCACGTGGCAAAGCCCAGCACCATGCCGGCCTCGACGCCGCGACGGCTGGCGCCGCGCCAGTACAGGCCGCCGATCAGGCCGGGCGCGAACTGCGCCACCGCAGCGAAGGCCATCAGACCGTACGAGGCCAGGCTGCTGTCGTTGCTGCTGCTGCGGTAGTAGCTATAGGCCATCAGCGCCAGCAGCAGGATCGCCATGCGGCGGATCCACAGCACGCGCGAGGCCATGTCGGCCGCTTCCTGGTGGTCGCCACTGCGGCGCAGCAGCACCGGCATCACCAGGTCGTTGCTGACCATGGTGGCCAGCGCGATGGAGGCCACGATGACCATGCCGGTGGCCGCCGAGAAGCCGCCGACGTAGGCGATCAAGGCCAGCGCGTTGCGCCCTTCGGCGAGCGGCAGGGCCAGCACCATCGCATCATCGGCCACGGTCCCGCCGGTGCCGAACAGGGTGACGCCGGCGGTGGCGATCGGCAGCACCATCGCCGAGATCAGCACCAGGTAGCCACCGAACATCCAGCGCGCGCGGCGCACGTCGCGCACGTCGCCACACTCGACCACGGCCACGTGGAACTGCCGCGGCAGGCAGATGATGGCGAGGAAACTGAGCAGCGTCTGCGAGATGAAGCCCACCGGCGGCAGGCCGGTGAACAGCGTATGCACCGACTGCACCACCGCATCGGTGCGGTTGCTCAGCCACAGGTAGGCGAACACGCCCACCGCCAGCATCGCCAGCAGCTTGATGACCGATTCGAAGGCGATGGCCAGCATCATGCCGTGGTGGTGCTCGGTGGCATCGACCTGGCGGGTACCGAACAGGGTCGCGAACAGCGCCATCAGCAGCGCCACGTACAGCGCCGGGTCGGTGAAGAAGCCGGTGGGGCCGGTGTTGCCGGTCAGCACCTGCAGGCTCATCGCCACCGCTTTGTACTGCAGCGCCAGGTACGGAACGATGCCGATCAGGGCGATGATCGCCACCAGCGCGGCCAGCCGCCGCGAGCGGCCGAAGCGCGAGGAGATGAAATCGGCGATGGACACCACGTTCTGGCTGCGCGCCACCAGCGCCAGGCGCTCGATGATGCGCCAGCCGAACAGCAGCATCAGCAGCGGGCCGATGTAGATCGGCAGGTAGCCCACGCCGTGGCGGACCGCGGTGCCTACCGCGCCGTAGAAGGTCCACGACGAGCAGTACACGGCCAGCGCCAGGCTGTAGACGACCGGCCGCAGCCACGGCCGGTCGGGGTACATCGGCCGACGGTCGCCCCACCACGCCACGCCGAACAGCAGCGCGGCATAGGCAACCGAGACCAGCAGCAGGATCCAGCTGGAGACCACGCGCGCGTTTCCGTCAGGACAGGGGCCAGTAGATCACGACCGTTGGCCATTCTGGTAGGTCACGACCGTTGACCCGTCTGGTGGGTCACGACCGTTGGTCGTGACGGGGCATCCGTGCCCACTAACAGTGGGCACCCACCAGAAGAGGTGGACAGTGGGCACCCACCAGAAGAGGTGGACAGTGGGCACCCACCAGAGGAGGTAGGCACCCACCCGCAACCGGCCTTATTCCGCCGGCACGCCCATTTCCTTCAGCAGCTCCGGCGCCGGGTAGACCTTGGCCAGCAGCCAGCGCAGGTAGCGCATGTCCACGTGCACGGCACGCTTGAAGCGCGGGTCGAACCACCAGCTGGCGCTGACCGATTCCCAGTTGCTGTCGAAGTTCAGGCCGATCAGTTCGCCCTTGGCGTTCAGCACCGGCGAGCCGGAGTTGCCGCCGGTGGTGTCCAGGTTGGTCAGGAAGTTGACCGTCTGGGTCTTCAGCGCCGGGTCGGCGGTGCTGCCGAAATCACCCTTGGCGATGGCCGCCAGCAGCGGCTTGGGCGCATCGAACGGGTAGGCGTTGGTGTTCTTCTCGACGATGCCGGCCACGGTGGTCACCGGCGAGTAGGTCACGCCGTCACGCGGGTGCAGCGCTTCGACCTTGCCGTAGCTGATGCGCAGGGTGCGGTTGGCATCCGGGTACACCGCGCGGCCCTGCTTGGCACGCCAGGCGAACAGCGCCTGCATGTAGGCCGGGCGCAGGCGCAGCTGCTCGCCTTCGCGGGTCTTGCTCTCGTTCTCGATGCGCAGCTGCGCGGCCACCAGCGGGCCGGCGACGGCGATCAGCGGATCGGCGGCCAGGGCCTTGCCTTCGCGGGCGGCGGCGAAGCGGGACAGGCGCTGTGCCTCGTCACCCAGCTGGGTGCCGGCGTACAGGCTGTCCAGGGCCTTGGCCAGCTGTTCCGGGGTGCGGCCGAAGGCGGTGTCGAACTCGGCCACGCGCTGCGCGTCCGGCAGCTGCTGGTAGCGGGTCAGCAGGCGGGTCAGCAGGGCCTTCTCGACCTCCGGTGCATAGCGGCGCTGCACCTGCTTGAGCACGCCTTCGATCATCGCCTGGTCGCGCTGCTGGTAGCCGGTTTCGCGCTGCGCGTCCGGCTTGGCCGATTCGATGCGCAGGCGTTCCAGCAGCAGCGCCGAGCGCAGCAGCTGGGTCTGCAGGGCCATCTGGTCCAGCAGCAGGTCGCGCTCGCCCACCGCCGCACCCTGCGACAGGTTGGCCAGCAGCGCCTTGATGTCGGCCTGGTACCTGCGGTCGGTGGCCGCCAGCATGGCGGTTTCGTCGGCCGCACGCTGGGCCTTGGCATCGCTGCGCAGCAGGCCTTCCAGCTCACCGGCGGCACGCTTGCGGTTGTTCTTCAGCGACTGCAGCTGCGAGGCGTAGCGGGTACGTGCCTGCGCATCGTTGGCACTGGCCGCCTCGATGGTGTCGATCATCTGCTGGAACACCGAGACGCGGCGCGGCAGCACGGTGTCGATCTGGCCGGCGAATTCGGCGGCGGTGCGGTGGCGGTAGGTGATGCCCGGGTAACCGGCCAGCATCGCGTAATCGCCTTCCTTCGGGCCTTCCACCGACATCTGCAGGTGCGCCGGCGCCTGGTAGGGCACGTTGTCCTTGCTGTAGGCGGCCGGCTTGCCGTCCTTGCCGACATAGGCGCGCAGCAGGGTGAAATCGCCGGTGTGGCGCGGCCACATGAAGTTGTCGATCTCATCGCCGTAGTTGCCGATCGCGCGCGGCGGCGCGTAGACCAGGCGCACGTCGCTCAGTTCCAGCTGGGCGATGCGGTAGAAATCGGTGCCGTAGTACATGTTGGCCACCGAGCAGCGCACGCTGCCGTCCTTCTCGCACTCGGCCACGATCTGCTTGCTGGCCGCATCGACGGCGTCGAAGTAGGCGCGGCCGGTCTTGCCCTTGGCCTGGGCCAGCACCTGGTCGGTCACCTTGTCGAAGCCGACGGTGACCAGCACGCGGAAGTCGGGATTGGCCGGGCGCTCGTCGGCGCGGCCCTGGGCGATGAAGCCGCCGTTGATGAGGTCGTGCTCGGGCGAGCTGTTGTACTGGATCACGCCCATCGCCACGTGGTGGTTGGTCAGCAGCAGGCCGTCGGCGGAAACGAACGAAGCGGTGCCACCGCCGGCACGCACCACGGCGCTCAGCGGCGGCGCGGTGACGTTGGCCAGTTCGGCCGGGTTGCCCTTGAAACCGGCCGCCTTCAGCGGCTTGGCCAGCTCCGGCAGCTGGGTCGGCATCCACATGCCTTCATCGGCATGGGCGCCTGCGGCGAGGGTCAGGCCCAGGGCCAGGGCGGCAGGAAGGGTTTTACGGGCAGACATCGGCGTTTCCAGCAGTACAGAACAGCCCGGGACCATAGCCGCTGGGGGCGGATGGGGCAACGGCCGATGGTTGGGGTGGCGCGTTCATCGGCCACGTTGTCGGCCTACAATCGCGGTTCCATCACATGCAGTCAGGGAAGCAGCATGATCGTCGGTATCGACCTGGGCACCACCCATTCGCTGGTGGGCATCTACGAGGCGGGCGGCGGTCGACTGTTCCCCAATGCGCATGGCGAGCTGCTGACGCCCTCGGTGGTCAGCCTGGCCGATGGCGCGGTGCTGGTCGGGCAGCCGGCGCGCGACCGCCTGGTCAGCCATCCGGCGCACAGCGTGGCGAACTTCAAGCGCTGGATGGGCACCGACCGGCAGACCCGCCTGGGCGACCGCAGCTTCCGCCCCGAGGAGCTCTCGGCGCTGGTGCTGCGCTCGCTGCTGGCCGACGCCGAGGCCGCCCTGGGGCAGAAGGTGGAAGAGGCGGTGATCAGCGTGCCGGCGTACTTCTCCGATGCGCAGCGCAAGGCCACGCGCACTGCCGGCGAACTGGCCGGCATCCGCGTGGAGCGCCTGATCAACGAACCCACCGCCGCCGCGCTGGCCTATGGCCTGCAGCAGCGCGAGGGCGAAGGTCGGGTGCTGGTGCTGGACCTGGGCGGCGGCACCTTCGATGTGTCGATCCTGGAGCTGTTCGACGGCGTGATCGAAGTGCATGCCAGTGCCGGCGACAACTTCCTCGGCGGCGAGGATTTCTCGAGCGTGCTGCTGGAGGCCCTGCTGGCCGACCAGCGCCTGGACCTGGCTACCCTGGCCGACAGCGAGAGGGCGCAGCTGCTGCGCCACCTGGAACTCTTCAAGCGCGAGCTGAGCCTCAGCGGCAGCAGCACGCTGGAGCTGACGCTGGGCGAACGCCGGCTGCGCTGGGAACTGGACGAGGCCGGATTCGCCCGGCTGTGCGATCCGCTGCTGCAGCGCATGCGCGGCCCGATCGAGCGGGCGATCCGCGATGCACGGCTGCAGCCGGACGCACTGGACGACATCGTGCTGGTGGGCGGTGCGGTGCGCATGCCGATGGTCAGCCGCCTGGTCACCCGCATGTTCGGTCGGCTGCCGCTGCGCCATGTCCACCCGGACCATGCCATCGCCCTGGGTGCCACCGTCGCCGCCGGCCTGAAGGGGCGCAACGAAGCCCTGCGCGAAGTGGTGCTGACCGACGTCTGCCCCTACACGCTGGGCACCCAGGTGTCCCGCCGTATGCCGGACGGGCAGTCGCGCGGCGGCTATTTCCATCCCATCATCCAGCGCAACAGCGTGGTGCCGGTCAGCCGCGAGGATCAGTTCTTCCCGATCCACGAGAGCCAGCGCGAAGTCGTGATCGACATCTACCAGGGCGAAAGCCCGACCGTGGACCGCAACATCAAGCTGGGCGAGCTGCGCGTGCCGTTGACCCATCGTGCACCGATGGAAGAGCGCGGCATCACCACCCGTTTCACCTACGACATCAACGGCCTGCTGCAGGTGGAGGTGACTGAGGATGCCACGGGCCTGCGCCACGAGCTGATCCTGGAACAGAACCCGGGCCTGCTGTCGCCCGAGGAGATCCAGCAGCGCCTGCAGGCCCTGCAGGACCTGAAGATCCATCCGCGCGATGCCCAGCAGAACCTGGCCGTGGTGGCCCGTGCCGAACGCCTGTACGAGGAGTTCATCGATCAGCGCGACACGCTGCAGGGCTGGCTGCTGCAGTTCCGCCACGCGCTGGACGGCCAGGACCTGCACCACATCGAGCAGCAGCGCCGCGAGCTGTCGCAGGCGCTGGACATGCTGGAGCGCGATGCATGAGCTGGGGCCTGGACGTGCTGGAGCTGGACGAGGATGCCGACGAACGTGCGATCAAGCGGGCCTACGCCCAGCGCCTGCGGGTGACCCGCCCGGAGGACGATCCGGTCGCCTTCCAGCAGCTGCATGAGGCCTACCAGGCCGCACTGGCATGGGCGAAGGATCGCGCCGCAGAGGAGACCCCGTGGCCCGGCAGCGGACCGGAAGCACCGCTGCAATCGGCAGCGCCGAGCGTTGATGACGCGGGTCCGCAGGCGAATGACCACGTGCGGGCCGACCCGCGCATGGACGTGGAGGCCATCGCCGGCCGCATCCTGGCCGAAGCCGTACAGCAGGAGCCGGACGCGCTGCAGGAGTGGCTGGCGCAGCAGCCGGAACTGTGGTCGCTGCAGGGGAAGGCGCGGATCGGTGACGCCCTGCTGGACGCGCTGTTCTCCGCCACCGAGCCGGTGCAGGCCGACAACCTCGATGTGCTGGCCGAACGGTTCGGCTGGGACGAGATCGGCAGCGGCGTGGATCCCTATGCACTGGATGCACGGCGCATGGAGATGCACCGCCAGTGGGTGGTGCAGCCGGGCAACCACCATCGCTTGGCCGAACTGCTGCAGCGCTGCGGATTGCCGAACCCGCCCGCCGCGGCCGGCGAGCACATGGCCTGGCTGTCGCGTCCGTGGAATCACTGGCAGGCACTGCTCACTTCGTTGTCGCCCCAGCGTGGGCGCGACCTCAACCAGACCCTGGATGCCCTGGGCATCGATGACGACACGCCGGTGCCGGCCCCACTGCAGGCCCGCCAGATCGCGTTCTGGCGCGACATCGGCGCGATGCACCGGCTGAACCACGAGCGCTGGCTGCAGGGACTGCTGCGCGGTGTCGCGTGCGCGGTGATCGCCGCGCTGCTGGTGCTGGCCGTGGGCGTGCTGGGCCAGTTTGCCTCGGGTGACGGCGCTGCCGGCATCCATCCGATGGCCACCTACGCGCGGGTGGCACTGTACGCCGCGCTGGCGCTGGTGCTGCTGGGCGCGGTCGCCCCCGCGGTGCAGACCTTCCTGCACTGGCAGGTGCAGGACGAGCAGCCACATCGATCCGCGCTCGCGGCGCTGCTGCCGATTCCGCTGCTGGCGATCGTGGCCATCGTGCTGATCCACGGACTGGAACTGCGCACGGCCGGCACCCTGCTCGCCTGGCCGGTACTGGGCCTGTCCGTGTGGCGCTGGTGGCGGCGCACCCACCTGCAGATCCAGTTCAACGGCTGGCTGCTGCTGTCGGTGGTGCCGTTCCTGAAACTGCTGATCCTCGGCATGAGCTACGCCGAGCTGCCGGTCGCCTTCGCAGTGGCGTTGTGGGCGCGCGATGCCTGGACCCAGGTGTGGCGCCGCCAGCGATGAACGACTGGATGACGCTGCTGGGGCTGGACGCCGAGGCAGACGAGCGCACCATCAAGCGCGCGTATGCGCGGCAGCTGCGGGTCACCCGGCCCGAAGATGACCCGGTGGCGTTCCAGCGGCTGCACGAGGCCTACCAGGCCGCGCTGGCGCAACTGCGCGAGGATGCAGCGCCGCCTGCGGAAGTCCGCCCCGCGCAGGCATCGACGGATACGGTGGACGCCGAGGGCGTTGCCGCGCAGCTGGTCGAGGTGGCCGGACAGGGCGATGACGCGCTCCTGCGGCAGGCCCTCCAGCAGCAACCGGAGCTGTGGTCGCTGCACGGCAAGCAGCGCATCGGCCACGCCGTGCTGCAGCAGCTGGTGACGGACGAACCGGCGCTGCCGCGCAGCACCTTTGACACGCTCAGCGAGTGTTTCAACTGGGATGACCCGGTGCGGGGCATGGACCTGCACTGGCTGGATGCAGTCGCGCGCCGCTGCGAGCAGCGCTGGCTGCTGTCATCCGCCGGTGCGCAGGCACTGGCGACCCGCTACCTGGGCATCAGCGAGTCGCTGCTGGTGCCCGGCAGCGATGTGCTTCCCAGCCTGCGCGAGCCGCGCCCGGCCTGGCGCAACCTGCTGAGTACCCTGCAGCCGTCGCGCGCGCACCAGGCAATCAGCCTGCTGGCGGCGCTCGGCTACTGGCACGACCTGCGCGTGCCACCCGGCCTGGATGCAGGGCAGGTCGCGTTCTGGTCACGCTTCGGCCGCGAGGGCGATGCCATCCATTGGCAGGCCGGTGGCCTGCGCGCCCTGCTGGTCGCGCTGGTCCTCGGGCTGATCTGCACCTGGGCCGTGATCGCCAGCTGGCCATTGCCGCCCTCGGAGGATGGCATGCTGGATGGCGGCCAGCGCGCGGCGCTGATCATCGCCGCTGCCGTGCTGCTGGTTCCCGGGCTGTGGCTCACGTCCCACACCACGCGCGCGATCATCCGCTGGCAGTCGCTGCCGGAGCACGTCGCCACCGTCCTGCCGGGGGTGCGCATCCTGACCGTTCCGTTGGCGGTCGCCGCGGTGATGGGTACGTTCCACCTGGCGCTGCGTTTCACGACCGGGGTGCCGGTCGGCACGCTGGTCCTGCTGGTCTTCGCCAGTGGTGCGGTGCTGCGGATGGCCCGCCAGCGCTTCCTGCAGCGCTGCAGCTCAGCGGAGCAGGACGCGGCTTCCGGCAGTCTGGTGGTGGCGATCGTGCTGATCGTGCCCGCGCTGGTCATGGCCCTGGTCTACTGGGCGAAGGACCTGCACGTCCACCGCGACGAGCTGCGCTGGTTCAACCGCTAGCCGCGTCGGGCGATGGGGTCGGATCCCTTTCAACGAAGGGTGCCGACCCCGACCGGATCATTTCTCGCGACGCCAGTTCAGCGAGCCGCGGTTTTCCACCGTGCTCGACTCCACTTCCACGTCGAAGCCACGGCGCAGCAGGTACTTCAGGGTCAGCACCGAACCGGCGCCGACCATCGACACGCCGTAGCCGACGTAGAGCTTGGGCGAGATGTACTTGCCGAAGCCAATCACCGAACCGCCCAGCGCGCGCGACTGGCTCACGCCGGCATCGTCCAGGCCCAGCTTGGCGCCCAGCTGCGAGGCCAGCAGGCCGCTGCCGGCCGACAACGCCGCCGAGGCCGCGGTGACCTGCTGGGTCTGGTCGGTGCTGGCATTGGTCAGGCTGCGGCCCAGCACCAGGTAGGCCAGTGCCTCGGACTGCGACATCGCCGGGTCGGACCACACATCCGCACGCGGCTGCTGCGCGCGGCCGGTCACGTCGATGCCGGCGGTGACATCGCCGATGCGGCGCTCGGCGCGGATGTTGATGCGCGGATCGGAGACGGCGTTGTAGTTCCAGTTGAGGTTGCCGCGGGTGATCGTCAGGTCCTGGCCGTAGGCCTTGTAGCGGCCACTGACTTCCAGCCCACCGTTGGCGGTCATCTCGCGGCCGGGCTTGGCCCAGACTTGCATCTTGCCGGTCAACCCGCCCTTCAGGCCGAAGCCGGTCATCTTCACCTTGTCGCCCAGGCTCACGGTCAGGTCCATGTCCAGCGGCGAGGTGCGCGATTCCTCCGGGTCGGCCGGATCCAGCACCACCACATCCTCCGACACCGAGGTGCCGCGGTCCAGGCGCTCCAGGTCGATGTCGGCCTCGGGCACGTTGACCGTGCCGCGCAGCTCCATCGCCGCCTTGGCCAGGGTGAAGTCGAGATCGGGGTTGGCGACGATGCGCAGTTCGCTGGTGTTGGACACCAGCACGTTCTCGCCGTGGATCTTCAGCTGCAGCGGCTGCGCATCGCCGAACCAGGACAGGCCACCGTCGACGTACAGCGTGCCCTGCCCCGAATTGGCCTGTGCGGTGATCTTGGCCGAACCATCGGGCTGGGCGACGAAGCTGCCCTTGCCCTGGTCGAAGGTCAGGCCGAGTGCCGGGAATTCGCCCTTGAAGTTGCTCAGCTGCGCGTCACCGCCCAGCGAGGGCTGGCCGCGCGTGCCACGCAGGCTCACGTGGCCTTCGATCAGGCCGGTGGGACGCACGATGTCCGGCGAGAACAGCTCCAGCCAGTACAGCCGCGACATGTTGAGATAGAGCTCACCGTTCAACGGCGCGCTGGCTTCCCAGCCGGTCTGCATCTTCGCATCGACGAAGCCGTTGCCCTGGAAGCCCATGCCCAGGTAGCCCTTGATGCTGGCCGGGGTCATGTCCAGCTTCAACGAGAACTGGTCGTACCGCACCAGTTCGCCGCGGGTGCTGTCGGTGCCGGCGGTACCGGCGTTGCGCAGCTCGCCCAGGCGCACGCCACCTTCCTTCGAGCGCACTTCCACGTGGCCTTCCCAGGCGTTGGCGCGCGGACGGATCTGCGCGTCCAGGCTGACATCGCCGCGCAGGTAGATGCGGCGGCCGGACTGCGGCGGCAGCCACGGCTGCACCAGCGACAGCGGCAGCGCATCACTGCGCACCACCACGCCCTCGCGCGGCCAGTTGGCCTGCGCGCACAGAGCGCCACTGCCGGTGGTGGCCAGGCAGGCTTCGGACAGCGTGTAGGTGCTGCCGTTGATGGCGAAGGTCGCCGGTGCACGCAGCGACCACGGATCGCCCTTCATCGGCGCGATGCGCAGCGCGGACAGTTCACCGCGCCACTGCGTGCCCTGCTGGCGCACGCTGCCCTGCAGGTCGATCGCACCCATCTCGTTGCGCGTCTGTGCGGCCAGGCGCAGGTTGGACACGCTGCCCTGCGCATCCACGTTCAAGCGCTCCAGCAGCATGCCGGCATTGACCTGCTGGCCCTGCACCGCCAGCGTCCCGCTGTCGCCACGCCACGGCAGGTGGCCCTTGATGCTCAGGCTTTCGGCGCCGTAGCCATCCCAGTTGAGGTTGTTGCCTACCAGGTCGGCGGTGATGTCCGGCGCATCGCGCGGGCCCTTCACCTGCACCTGGCCGCGCAGGCCGCCATCGGCGCCGGGCAGCAGGTCGCTCAGCTGCAGCGGTTCGAAGCGTGCGTCGATGTCCAGGCGATCGCCGACCTTGCCCGACGCGGTCACCCGGCTGCTGCCTACGGTCAGCTTCAGCTCGCCCTGGCCCTGTTCGCCCTGCAGGGCGAACTTGCCCTGCGCGTCGACGTTGCGCTGGCGCAGCGTGCCCTTCAGCGAGGGCAGGTCCACCGTCGCCTGCAGCGTACCGGCGGTGCCGGCCGGTGCATTGGCCGGCGGCGGCAGCTGCTGGCCCTTGGAGGCGAAGTTGCCCGACAGGCGGCCATTCCAGCCCGGCACGAAATAGCCCGGGTCGAAGTCCTTCAGCGTGGCCTTGGCATCCCAGTCCAGCTGGGGCGACCAGGCCACCTGGCCCTCCACCTGCAGCTGGCCACCCGGGGTCTGCGCCTGCAGCTGGTGGATCTGCGCGGCCTTGTCATTACCGCGCACATCGAAGCGCAGCTGCGCCTTCTGTTGCTCGCGCTGCACGTCGGCGCGGCCGATCGCGGCCCAGGCCTGCAGCGTGCCGGCCAGGCCGAAGCGTGCTTCCTTCAGGGTCACCGGTACCGGTGCGCTGCCGGCGGTGTTCGGATCGGGCGCCGGCACCCAGGTCAGGTTCTGCGCGATCACCGAGAAATTGAGCTTCTGCTGGTCTTCCTGGCTGAAATCGGCGGTGCCTTCCAGGCGTGCTTCGCCGCCCAGGCCCTTCACCACCAGCGGCGAGACCTTCAGTACCTGGTCCTGCAGCGAAACCACCGACGGTGCCAGTTCCAGCTCCTGCTCACCCTGCTTCACCCGCCCATGCAGGTTGGCGTTGCCGCCCTTGCCCGAGGCGGTGAAATCCAGTGCCAACGGCGCGATGCCCGAAGTCGCCAACGCCGGCGACAGCAGCGCCAGATCCAGTTCGTCGCTGCGGACCGCGGCATTCCAGGTCGGGTCGGTGCGGCCGTCGAACACCAGCATCGCCTTCAGCGGCTGCGGTGCACGGCCGGCCACGGCCACTTCCATGTGCGCCAGGTCGCCGCGCGCGACCAGGCCCAGGGTGGCGGCAGTGCGCCCGCGCGGTGCCGGCAGCACGGCGGTCACGGTCACGTCGGTGTCGTAATCCTTGGCCGGGATGTAGCGGCCCTGGGCGGTGAAATCGCCCATGTCGCTGTCCACGACCAGCTTGTGCGCCTGGAACTCGCCATTGGCGATCTCGATGCCGCCACGCACGCGGGCGATGTCGATCACCGGCTCATTGGCTTGGCTGATGCGGAAACCATCGATGGCGATGACATCGGCCTGGATCGCCAGCGGCATCTCGATCTGCGGCAGCGAATCGGGCCACGACGGCAGCTTGAACGGCTCATCGCTCTTGGCCAGGTTGAGCGTGGCGTTGGTCAGTTCCAGCTTGTCCAGCAGCAGCTTGCGGCCCAGCAGCGGGCGCAGGTCCGGCTCCAGGTGTGCGCGCTCGGCGTGGAAGTGGATGTCGTCGTAGCGGAAATCGACGTTGTACAGGGTCAACGGGCCAGCCACCGGGCCGTCCGCCTTGTCCCAGGTGAAGCTGGCGCCCACCGGCAGCCGCGCCACCACCTGCGCCAGCAGCACATCACGGCCGGCCACGGTCTGCAGCAGCCAGTACACGGCCAGCAGCGCCAGCAGCACCAGGCCGATGACGCCCACGCCCGACCACGCCCAGAAGCGGCGGCGGCGGTAGAAGCGCACGCGCGGCGGCGGCGGGGTGCGGGTCTCCGGGGTCTGCGCGCTCACAGGTCCGCTCCGATGTTCAGGTACAGCTGGAACTGCGAATCAGGGTTGTTCAGGCCGTGCGCGATGTCCACGCGCACCGGGCCCACCGGCGATTTCCAGCGCACGCCGAAGCCCACGCCGGTGTGCAGGTCGATGGTGTTGTCGAACGCGCTGCCGGTGTCGACGAAGACCGCCGCACCCCACGGACCGCCCTTGAAGTAATGCTCGTACTCGGCCGAACCGACCACCAGGTTCTTCGCACCCAGCGCGTACTTGTCCGGCGCCGGCGTACGCGGGCCCACCTCACGGAAGGCATAGCCGCGGATGCTGCGGTCGCCACCGGCGAAGTAGCGCAGGCTCGGCGGCATCGCCACCAGGTCGCTGGTCCAGGTGGTGCCACCTTCGCCGCGCAGGATCAGGCGGTCGCTCTGCCCCACCGGGATATACCAGCGCAGCACGGCATTGGCCTGCACGAAGCTGGTATCCGAACCGGCGCCCTCGATGCCGCCACGCAGGGTGGCGGTGCCGCTGACGCCGCTGCGCGGGAACAGCGGATCGTCGACGTTGACGTAGTCGGCGACCAGCTGCGGATAGACCAGGGTCGAGGTGTTGTACACCGCGTTGGTGAATTCGGTGCCCGAGGCATAGCGCCAGCGCTCGCGCAGAGCGTTCATCGAGGCGATGGCGGTCCAGTTCTCGTTGATCTGCCCGCTGCGGCTGGCGATCAGCTTGAAGTTGCGCAGGTCGATGTAATCGGTCTGCTCATCGTAGGCACTGGCGGTGAAGCCGTACCAGCCGTCCAGCCACTTGAACGCCGGCACGCGGTAGGTGCTGGTCAGGCTCTTGCGCTTCTGCGCATAGTCCAGCTGGGTGTTCATCTTGTGGCCGCGGCTGTTCACGTAGCGCCGCTCGATGCCACCGCGCACACCCGCGCCGCTCTCGCTGCCGTAGCTCAGGCCCGAGGTGTAGATGGTGCGCTTGGCCCGGGTCAGCTTCACGTCCACCGGCACTTCGCCGTTCTCGTCGGCCTGGTCCGGCCGCGGCTGGATGTCGATCACGCTGAAGTAGTCCAGCTTGGTCAGCGATTCGCGCAGGCGGTCCAGCTTGCCTTCGTGGAAGTAGCTGCCCTGTTCCCAGTACACCAGCGGGTCGAACAGCTTGTCGACGAAGTAATCCTGCTCGAAGGTCACCGGGCCCATGTTGTAGCGGCGCCCGCTGTCCCAGGTCAGGTCGATGTCGGCGGCGTTCTCGGCGCGGGTGACCTGCACCTGGCGCTGGGTGTAGTCGGCGTCGAAGTAGCCGCGCTCGGCCAGGCGCCGGGTGATGGTGATCTTGCTGGCTTCGTACTGGGTGTGTTCGAAGCGCTGGCCCTTGCGCGGCTTGAACGCGGCCAGGTCATCCTGCAGGTACTGGTCGTACATGGCAGGGCCGGTGATGTCGATGTGCTCGCGGCGCACGCGCACCGGCTCGCCCTTCTCCACCCGGATATGCACCTGCACGCGCTCGTCCTGGCGGGGCGCTTCCACGGTGATCACCGGGTTGTAGTAACCGAACGGCTCCAGCGCCTCGCGGGTCTGCCGCTCGGCCTGCGACAGCAGGTATTCCAGCCGCGACTCGCCCTGTTCCTTGCCGATGGTGTCGTACAGCGACAGCGATTCCTGGATGTTCTCGATGATCGCGGCGTCGTCGCCCTTGTCCAATCCCTTGATGTCCACCTTGTCGATGGTGCCGCGCGCATGGGCCACGGAAGTGGTGGCCAGGGTCAGGACCATCAGCGGGAGGGCGTATTTCTTTGGCTGCATGCGGCACAGCATACCGACCGCGCGTGACGATGCGAAATGCAGCGCGCGAATGGGGATCGGTTGTTAAGTGGCAGTCAAAATGCGCAGCTTTGTGCGCGTTATCTGCACGATGTTGGTAGCGCCGGGCCATGCCCGGCGAGCGCGCCGCGCGGTCCCGCGGAAAGCCGCCGGGCATGGCCCGGCGCTACCTATCCCCCCATCAGCTCGACAGGTGCTCGATCGCCGCGACCTTGCCCAGGCGCTCGC